>JAFSBM010000029.1 GCA_017437285.1 Ruminococcus sp.
ACATTCGGTCTCATCATATACTCTTTTATTGCGCTATTTTACGTTTACACAGAATTCGGGATTGACTCACTTTTCAACGTCCAAACCATTTGCCTGTGCTGTTAAAATTACCGAGTACAAAACGGCACTGCATTTTGCACCTCTTGCGGTATTATTGAAGAGCCAGTTCTTACGGCCTATCGTGAATGGCCTGATAGCATTTTCAGCACGGTTGTTGTCGATAGGAACATCTCCGTCTTTAAGGAATGTATACAAATATTTCTTTTCATTGAGAGTATAGCGGACTGCATCAACGTAAGCGTCAAATAAAGCGCGTCTTCCAAAAGAAAGTTGAAAAGTGTATAATAGAATCAAAGCAAGTCCATAGAGCAAATTAGAGAGGCTGAAATAGTCTATGGAGTAAAGTGGACTAAATCAGACACAGGAGGAACACAAATGGGAGGAAAAATAACGACAGCTATTACCACAGTTAAGCGTGATGTTCAGCTGCGCAAATGGAGTGAGCAGATAAAAGCACAGCAGGAAAGCGGAATGACAGTAACAGCATACTGTGCTCAGAATGGGATCAATATTAAGACATATTACTATCACCTTCGCAAAGTTCGTGAGCAGTGTATGGAATCTGAACCGGAAATAGTACCTGTAGCTATTCCAAGAACAGCCTCAGATATTCGTATCGAAAAGAATGGCCTGCAAATAACACTGCCGTCAGATATCTCGCCGGGCACTCTTCTTACTCTGGTTCAAGCTTTATGCTAAATGATCTATCATCAGATAAAAAGGTATATATCGTCACAGGATATACAGATTTGAGGCGCTCCATAGACGGACTTGAAATGATAGTACAGGGACAGCTTCGTCTTGATCCGTTCAGTTCTGCATTATTTCTGTTTTGCGGAAGAAGATGCGACCGTATCAAGGGACTTTTATGGGAAGGTGACGGATTTCTGCTTCTTTACAAACGGCTTGATAACGGAAGATTTCAATGGCCTCGCAATGAAACTGAGGCAAGGCTGCTCACTCCGCAGCAAACAAGATGGCTGCTTGAAGGTCTGACAATCGAACAGCCTAAGGCTATCCGAGAAGGTAAAACAGGCATGATATATTGATGTGAAAGCAAGGAAAATTTGCCGATTTTCCTTGCTTTTTTGCTTGTTTTGTGGTATAATTAATGTATCAGAAACGAAAGGAGGGGCACAGTATGTCTGAGCAGAATACAGTACAAAATATGGTACAGGAAAATGCTGTGCTCCGATCAAGAGTTGCTGTACTGGAAGAAGAGCTTGCATTTGCACAGGATCAGCTTGCTTGGCTGAAAAAGCAGATATTCGGACGTAAAACTGAGCAAGCCTCTGTTATCATGGATAACTTACAGCTCTCCCTGTTCCCGGAAGAACAGAAACCACAATTACAGCAAAAGTCTGAGACAGTCACAGTACCTGAGCATAAGCGAAAGAAACGTACACATGATGACTGGATGAGCAAGCTTCCCATCGAAGTAAAAGAATACAAGGAAGTTGATCCCGTATGTGAGAACTGCGGTGCTGAGATGAAAAATATCGGCAAGGAAAAGGCTTATGACGAGCTTGTCTATACACCTGCGAAATTTCATATCCGCAGACATATCGTATATACCTACAAGTGCCCGGAGTGCGGAGAAAAGCCTGAGAATGATGCGGCTCATAGCGATGATATCGAGCGATGCAATATCCGTCGTGCGGAGTATCCAAAGCCCATGATTCCGGGCAGTTTCTGCTCTCCTGAGCTGCTTGCACATATCGTATACGAGAAGTATGCGAAAGCAGTTCCGCTGCACCGACAGGAAAAGGATTTTTCCTCAAAGCATATCCCTCTGCTGAAAGCTACAATGTCAAACTGGGTAGGCGCAGCAGCTGAAAAGTGGTGTCTGCCGATAGTGGAGGAAATGCACAGGCTGCTGCTTGCAGGAGACGTTATCCATGCAGACGAGACACGTATTCAGGTGCTGCATGAGGAAGGCAGGAAGGCAACCGCCGAGTCGAAGATGTGGGTATACTGCAACGGCAGGATGAATGATCGCAGCATTGTCATTTTCGACTACAAGCCTACACGAAAAGGAGAGAATGCACAGGCGTTCCTGCAAGGCTTTGAAGGATATCTGGTGCGTGACGGATACAGCGGATATCATGTGGTGACCGGTGTAAAGCACTGCGGCTGCATGACTCACGCCCGGAGGTATTTCGTCAATGCGCTGCCGAAGGATAAATCTGTGCAGGAAACATCAGCCGCAGCAGAAGCTGTCAGGTATTTTGAGCAGATCTACCATGAAGAAAACCTGCTGTCTGGTATGACGGCTGAGGAAAGATACAAGCAGCGTCAAGTGAAGGTTAAGCCTTTACTCGATGCTTTCTTTGCGTGGCTTGAAACGCTTCAGGTCAGCGGCAAGAGCACTCTTTCAAAGGCAGTAGCCTATGCGCTGAATGAAAAACCTTATCTTTACACGTTTCTGGAGAACGGGAATGTGCCAATAGACAATAACCGAGCCGAAAATGCGATCCGACCGTTTGCGGTCGGACGGAAGAATTGGTTGTTCAGCAATACAGCAAACGGGGCGAAATGCAGTGCAGCAATGTATTCCATTGTTGCCACAGCACAAGCAAATGGACTTGATGCTGAGAGGTATCTGACGGAGTTATTCTCGAAATCCGAAGGAACAATAATACTGCCATGGGAGGATAAAAATGAAGGAAGTCTTTGAGAAATGTTATTTTTGTCATGCTGACCTGAGACTTGAATACAGTCAGACAACAGTTCACGGACACCCGAAATATGAGTACGCCGTAAAGCACACTCCAAGTCTTGCATGTACAAAATGCACCTATAGTTTTGATGCAGAATCATATCAGTATGAGAAAACCAATGCATTTATTGCTTTTCTGAAATCCATAGGTCTGAAAAAGGCTGAGATAGAGTACAAGGATATGATTCGTTATGTTGATGAAGTACTGGAATTTGAAGCTGAAAATTGAGAAACCCTCGCCAAAATCGGCGAGGGTTTTTCTTAGTGTGGAACGTGGAATATTTGACGGTTACGGTACATCATCACCTGTCAGATTCAGATCATAATAGTTCACATCACGAAATTGGAAACTTGGACCGCTCACATAGCTTTCGCTATAATCACAGGCATAAATTAAGTAATCGAATCTTGTTGTATAATCACCATGTGGGTTCACATATGCGGTATGTCCGTCAAACTCAATCGTCCGACCGCTGTAGTTTCTTGCAAATTCACCTATGATGGGATCAAATGTATCTTTTGTACTCAATACAGCAGCAAGTTCAGGGCAATTATCTGCATTCAGTATTTCTACAGCAGGTTCTG
>JAFSBM010000030.1 GCA_017437285.1 Ruminococcus sp.
CAAAGAAGACTACAACACCTACAACCACAAAGAAGACTACAACAACTACAACTACAAAGAAGACTACAACACCTACAACCACAAAGAAGACTACAACACCTACAACCACAAAGAAGACTACAACTACGACAACTCCTGCAACATTGAAACCTACCCTCCTTGGCGATGCAAACTGTGACGGAGTTGTTTCAATTGCCGATGCAGCAGCAATTTTCCAGTGTTTAGCAAATCCCGACAAATACAGCTTATCCGAGCAGGGACAAAAAAATGCCGATGTTGACGGCAAATTAGGAATTACTCCCTCCGATGCTATTGATATTCAAAGATTTGACGCAAAACTGATTGAGTCATTTTGACGAAATCGAAATATAATAAAATCAATTTACGTTGAATTATCTATATCAGAATTACTTACAAAACAATAATTAACTAAAACAGTAATTAACCAAAACAGTCGTCCTAAATGGGCGGCTGTTTTGTATTGCAAAATGCAAAATTTCTTTAAGTTTCCGACATAAACAGGCACACACAAAAATTATATCATCAAATTACTATTTTATTAATGAAATTGATATACTTTACGGTAGAAAAACGATATAATAATGCTATCAAAATAATTACGAGGTGATACTCTATGAAAAAATGGAATGGATATCAAAAAGGCGTTAATCTTGGCGGCTGGCTCTCTCAGACAGTTCTTACTAAGGAGCATTGCGATACCTTTATTATTGAAAGCGATATCGAAAATATCAAAAAAATGGGCTTTGACCATGTTCGTCTGCCTGTTGACTACGAACTTGTACAGGACGAAAACGGCGATTTCATTGAAAGCGGATTTGCATATATTCAGAACTGCATTGACTGGTGCGGAAAGTACGGTCTGAATATGGTTCTTGACCTGCACAAGACAGCAGGCTTTGTTTTTGACGATGAAACACAAACAAGCTTTTTCACAAGTGAAGTCCTCATAAAGCGGTTTATCGCTCTTTGGAACGAATTTGCCAGCCGTTACGGCAAATACAGCAGCAGACTTGCCTTTGAACTGCTCAACGAGGTTGTGGAGGAATCCCACAATGCTCCGTGGATGAAAATTGCAGAGCGTACCGTGGCTGAAATCCGCAAGACTGCTCCCGAAATCAAAATTCTCATCGGCAGCTATATGAACAACAGCGTCACAACTGTTAAGCATATTGCACAACCCTTTGACGAAAATATTGTGTATAACTTCCATTGCTATGACCCCCTGCTCTTTACTCATCAGGGTGCAGGCTGGATTAAGAATATGCCCCTCGACTACAGAATCCCCTACCCTATGGGAAAAGCAGAGTTTATTGCGGAATCCGAAAAAAATCCTGCCAATATCTGCCCCCGCAGCGAAACAATTCCCGAGAACGGCTTTTGTGCTGAGTATTTCGAGAATATTTTCCGTGAGGCTATTGAAACAGCACGGGAGCGTGATGTTATGCTCTATTGCGGTGAATACGGCGTAATCGAGGGAACTGATCCTCAGTCTGCACTCAACTGGTACAACGACATTCACTCCGTTCTCGACAAATACGGCATCGGCAGAGCTATCTGGAGCTATAAAGAAATGAATTTCAGTTTCATTGACGGACCGCTTTATAATTGATATCGTTCCACTATATGAGCATATTATCTAATTTTATTCTGAAAAATCCGTCGATGAATTCCTCGTAAAACAGCCGAAAATCAACAGTTTAAGATAGAAAACGGCTTAAAATGCCACGATTATGCCACTGTTTTTCTGTCGATGATTTATCTGCTATGCAGTCTGAACAGAAATTGCGTAATACCGTCATTTCCAAAGAATGGTTAAAAATTTATCGACAGAAAAATTCGGGTTGACAAGAGTTCTTTTTTGTGATATACTATAAAAAACAACGAATTTACCGTTGTAAAACCTTACCATTGAGGGATTGATACTTTTCCATTGAAAAGGACTGTCTGCTTGGGCTGTTTGTGTAAAACCTTACCATTGAGGGATTGATACGTGCAGGGATCTGGGTAGTTTCGTCATATTTTTCCCAAGTAAAACCTTACCATTGAGGGATTGATACTTCATCAGCATAAAGACATTATGATAATCTCGTGTTGATAATGGTAAAACCTTACCTTTGAGGGATTGATACGAATGAAGAGCCTGGGCTTGTTAGTCTGTGCCTGTGTAAAACCTTACCTTTGAGGGATTGATACACGAATATCAACGCCACTGTTATTGCGGAACCTCATATTCTGTAAAACCTTACCTTTGAGGGATTGATACGAATTTACGAGTATCTACATCAGCAAATTCTTCATTATAGTAAAACCTTACCTTTGAGGGATTGATACTCCATTTTTATGGTGAATGTGGGATAAATCAATTTTGTAAAACCTTACCTTTGAGGGATTGATACTTTTTTGAAAGATCAGCATACGACATTATTCCACTCTCAGTAAGTAAAACCTTACCTTTGAGGGATTGATACGTCCAACCTTCTGCCTCCACCAAACGATAAGTCATAGTCCGTAAAACCTTACCTTTGAGGGATTGATACAATTTAATAAGAAATATGCATTATTCCTATCGAGTAAGTAAAACCTTACCTTTGAGGGATTGATACATCATTAGAATCATCAAAGTCAACGTCCTTAAAAAACACATCCGTAAAACCTTACCTTTGAGGGATTGAAACAAGTTAATTAGAATAGCAAGAACGACTAAAATATTCTGTCAAATTAAATAGGCACGGTAAAAAAGAAAAAACTGCTGTCACGCAAAAAATAGTGACAGCAGTAACTTTTTATGGTATATTAAATTATAAAAAAAAGTACCAAAAGAATATTATAATACATATAAAAGCAAGCGGCTTCAAGACAGAAAAATAACCAATTGCTTGACTAAGTTTTCTTGGTTAATGGCGGAAATAACCAAATGTGAGAAAATTACGGATTTTTTTGCGGATAAGCCTTGACAAATCGGCTTTTATAAGATATAATATATGGGTATGCTGTGCAAGTTGTATAGCGTACCCATTTTTTAAAAAAGGAGGAAGATTATGCCAACATTTAATCAGCTGGTTCGTAAGGGAAGAAAGGACCTTGAAACAAAGTCCACTGCACCTGCTCTCCAGAAGGGCTACAATGCTAAGAAGAAGGTTCAGATTAACCAGAGCTCACCTCAGAAGAGAGGCGTTTGCACTGCTGTTAGAACTGCTACACCTAAGAAGCCTAACTCAGCTATGAGAAAGATTGCCAGAGTTAAACTCACAAACGGCTACGAGGTAACTTCTTACATTCCAGGTATCGGCCACAACCTTCAGGAGCATAGCGTTGTTCTCATCAGAGGCGGACGTGTTAAGGATCTCCCCGGTGTACGTTACCACATCATCAGAGGCGCTCTCGACGCTCAGGGCGTTGCTAACAGACTCCAGTCCCGTTCAAAGTACGGTGCTAAGAGACCTAAGCAGAAGTAAGAGCGTGCGGATTTAATCCGTTCTGACTGGCGGCTTGTCATTAAAATGCCGTGCATTAGTAAAATAGGATAACTACTATCGCAGGATAAATGCGGAGATTATATATATTGTACCTCTGCATTGGTCTTGACGGAAATGATCGGTGAAGTAATGCTGAAAAAGCAGTAATCGGTCATCACGAGTACCTATGAATTCATGAATCTATGTGAAGGAGGGAAGCGAAATGCCAAGAAGAGGTAAAATCGCTAAGCGTGATGTATTACAGGATCCTGTATACAATTCAAAGCTCGTTACACGTCTTATCAACAATATTATGTTAGACGGTAAGAAGGGTGTCGCTCAGAAGATAGTTTACGGTGCATTCGAAATCGTTGCTGAAAAGACAGGTAAGGATGCATTGGAGGTTTTCGAGCAGGCAATGGAAAACATTATGCCTGAACTGGAAGTAAAGGCTCGCCGTCTCGGTGGTGCTACTTACCAGGTTCCTATGGAGGTTAGACCTGAAAGACGTCAGACTCTCGGTCTCCGTTGGATTACAAGATATTCAAGAGAGAGAAACGAGAAGACAATGAAGGAAAGACTTGCTGGAGAAATTCTCGACGCTCTTAACGGAACAGGCGGCGCTTGCAAGAAGCGTGACGATACACACAAGATGGCAGAGGCAAACAAGGCGTTTGCTCACTACCGTTGGTAATCAGCGTCATTGTGAGAGGAAGATATTATGGCAAGAGATTGTTCACTTGAAAATACCAGAAATATCGGTATCATGGCTCACATTGATGCCGGTAAAACTACAACCACAGAGCGTATCCTTTTCTACACCGGTGTAAACTATAAAATCGGTGAAACACACGAAGGTTCCGCTACTATGGACTGGATGGAGCAGGAGCAGGAGCGTGGTATCACAATCACTTCTGCTGCTACAACTGCCTACTGGGCAGGTCACAGACTCAACATCATTGATACTCCCGGACACGTTGACTTCACTGTTGAAGTTGAGCGTTCACTCCGTGTACTTGACGGTTCTGTAACTGTTCTCTGTGCTAAGGGAGGCGTTGAGCCACAGTCTGAAACTGTATGGCGTCAGGCTGATAACTACAAGGTACCCCGTATGGCTTATGTAAATAAGATGGATATTATGGGTGCTAACTTCTATCGTGTTGTTGACATGATGAAGGACAGACTTAAGTGTAATGCCGTTCCGATTCAGCTTCCTATCGGTGCTGAGGACGAGTTCAAGGGAATTATTGACCTCGTTGAGATGAAGGCTTACGTTTACTATGATGACCTCGGAAAGGATATCCGTGTTGAGGAAATCCCGGAGGATATGATGGAAAAGGCACAGCAGTACCACGATGAGATGGTTGAGCATGTTGCTGAGCAGGACGAGGCTCTCATGGAGAAGTACTTCGAAGAAGGCGAACTCTCTATCGAGGAAATCAAGGCTTGTATCAGAAAGGCTACAATCGCTAACGAAATGGTACCTGTTGTTTGCGGTACTTCTTACAAGAACAAGGGTGTTCAGAAGCTTCTCGATGCTATCATCGACTATATGCCTTCACCACTCGACGTTCCCGCTATCAAGGGTGTTAACCCCGATACAGATGAAGAAACTGAAAGACCTTCATCTGATACAGAGCCTTTTGCAGCTCTCGCATTCAAGATTGCAACTGACCCATTCGTTGGTAAGCTTGCATTCTTCCGTGTATACTCAGGTGTTGTAAATCAGGGTGATACAGTTCTTAACGCTACTAAGGACAACCGTGAGCGTTTCGGACGTATCGTTCAGATGCACGCTAACCACAGAAAAGACCTCACAACAGTTTACGCAGGCGATATCGCTGCTGCTGTTGGTCTTAAGAATACAACTACAGGTGACACACTCTGTGATGAAAAGCACCCTGTAATTCTCGAATCCATGGAATTCCCAGAGCCTGTTATCCAGCTCGCTATCGAGCCTAAGACAAAGGCTGGTCAGGAAAAGATGGGTATCGCTCTCGGCAAGCTTGCTGAAGAAGATCCTACTTTCAAGACATGGACAGACGAAGAAACAGGTCAGACAATCATCGCAGGTATGGGTGAGCTTCACCTCGATATCATCGTTGACCGTCTTCTCCGTGAGTTCAAGGTTGAGGCTAATGTAGGTGCACCTCAGGTTGCTTACAAGGAAACAATCAAGGGCAACGCAGACATCGACTACAAGTACAAGAAGCAGTCCGGTGGTTCAGGTCAGTACGGTCACGTTAAGATCCGTGTTGAGCCTAACGAGTCCGGTAAGGGATACGAGTTCAAGAACGCTGTTGTCGGCGGTTCTATTCCTAAGGAGTACATCCCTGCTGTTGACGCAGGTATCCAGGGTGCTATGAAGTCCGGTATCCTCGCTGGCTACGAAGTAGTTGACGTTAAGGTTGAGCTTTATGATGGATCATACCACGAAGTTGACTCCTCTGAAATGGCGTTCAAGATCGCAGGTTCAATTGCGTTCAAGGAAGCTCTCAAGCAGGCTAACGCTATCCTCATGGAGCCTGTTATGAAGGTTGCAGTTATCGTTCCTGATGATTACCTCGGAACAGTTATCGGTGACCTCAGCTCACGTCGTGGACAGATTCAGGGACAGGAAGCAAGAACAGGTTCTATCCAGGTTGACTGTCTTGTTCCACTTTCAGAAATGTTCGGTTATACTTCTGACCTCCGTTCCAACACACAGGGCCGTGGTCAGTATACAATGGAACCCCACAGCTATGAGGAAGTTCCAAAGAGCATCGCTGAAAAGATTATGGCTTCACGTGCTAAGAACTAATTTTTCCGCTGTTTTTAGCGAAATTCATCGTATTTTAATAAATTCTTGTGTTTTGGCATAACTTTTTTTGCCAAAACACTTGAAATTTCATAAAATATCTGTTATAATATATATACAAGTCATTGTATGCGGCATAGGTGTACCTATCCGCTGCTTATGACAGATTACAAGATTTTATTTTAAGGAGGAAACTTCCAATGGCTAAGGCTAAATTTGAAAGAACCAAACCCCATGTAAACATTGGTACAATCGGACACGTTGACCACGGTAAGACAACTCTTACAGCTGCTATCACAAAGACTCTTGCTCTTAAGGGTCAGGCTAAGTACGAGGCTTACGATATGATCGATAAGGCTCCCGAGGAGAGAGAGCGTGGTATCACAATCAACACAGCTCACGTTGAGTACGAGACAGATGTTCGTCACTATGCTCACGTTGACTGCCCTGGACACGCTGACTATGTTAAGAACATGATCACAGGTGCTGCTCAGATGGATGGTGCTATCCTCGTTTGTGCTGCTTCTGACGGTCCTATGGCTCAGACAAGAGAGCATATCCTTCTCGCTCGTCAGGTTGGCGTTCCTGCAATCGTTGTATTCATGAACAAAGCTGACCAGGTTGACGATGAGGAGCTCCTCGAGCTTGTAGAGATGGACATCCGTGACCTTCTCTCATCTTACGATTTCCCTGGCGACGATACACCTATCATCAAGGGTTCTGCTCTTAAGGCTCTCGAAGCTCCCGATGATCTCAGCGATCCTGCTTACGCTCCTATCATTGAGCTTATGAACGCTGTAGATGAGTACATCCCAAGCCCTGAGCGTGACGATGCTAAGCCTTTCCTTATGCCTGTTGAGGATACTATGACAATTTCCGGTCGTGGTACTGTTGTTACAGGTAGAGTAGAGCGTGGACGTCTTAACGTAAACGAGCAGATCGAAATCGTTGGTCTTTCTGATGAGAAGCTCACAACTGTATGTACAGGTCTTGAGATGTTCCGTAAGACTCTTGATTTCTGCGAAGCTGGTGATAACGTTGGTGCACTTCTCCGTGGTATCACAAGAGATCAGGTTGAGCGTGGACAGGTTCTCTGTAAGCCCGGCTCAATCCAGCCTCACACAAAGTTCTCCGGTCAGGTATACGTTCTTAAGAAGGAAGAGGGCGGCCGTCATACTCCTTTCTTTAACAACTACAGACCTCAGTTCTACTTCAGAACAACAGACGTTACTGGCGTTGTAACACTTCCTGCTGATAAGGAAATGTGCATGCCTGGTGATAACGTTACAATGAACGTTGAGCTTATCACACCTATCGCTATCGAAGAAGGACTTCGTTTCGCTATCCGTGAGGGTGGTAGAACAGTAGGTTCAGGCGTTGTTACAGCTATCAACGAATAATTTAAGCTACCGAGATATAAAAAATCCCGATGTTCGCATCGGGATTTTTTGCATTATTTAGAGGGGGTCAGATTTATGAGCAGAAGTTATAAACACAGGAAAAGTTCAGTTATTCACTTTAAAGAAAATAATGACAAGGAACATAAAAGAAATGCAGTTATCGCTGTCAGAAATGCAACGGACGTTCCCAATGGCAGCCAGTACAAAAAGTTTTACTGCTCATGGAACATATGCGACTATAGGTGGATTCAGGAGAAATATACCCGTGATGAATTCCGCAAAAAATGGTTCGATACATTGCACTCCAACAAAAACAAACGTGGATTTGATTCTTTTGATTTTTATAGGAAAAAATTCCGCACGTGGAAAGAAGCATACCGCTTTTATTTAAAATATAATAAGACAAAATAGCCGATGTCCGCATCGGTTGAGCGTTTCTAATCCCGATGTTCAAATCTGGATTTTTATATAAAAAATATATTTATCGTTTTGTATTGACATTGTGTTATATATGTGATACAATATTAAAGAAAGGAACGGTGATTTCTATGAATAAAAATTCTACAATTCATGTAAGAGTAAACGAAAATGTAAGAGCAAATGCAGAAGAAACATTATCAATGCTCGGTATGACAATTTCTGATGCTGTAAATATGCTGCTGCATCAGGTTAATCTTGTTGGTGGACTGCCATTTGATTTGAAAATTCCGGCATCTGCAAGAAATATTGTTCGCAATTCAGCTGAATTACATCAAAAACTTGACGAAGCTGAATCCGATTTTATAAACGGCAGAACTATGTCTGATGATGAGGTTTTTAAAGTTTTGAGGGACAAATATGAAATATAAAACAATCGTTGCTGAAAGCTTTAAAGATGACCTTGATTCTGCCCTCTCATATATTTCGCACAAATTACTAAATCCAATAGCTGCCCGAAATCTCCTTATCAAAACTGAAAAGGTTGTGACAGAAATTACTGAAAATCCTCTTTTATTTCCTACCTTTCACATTCAACCAATTGCTGAAAAAGGCTATCATTGTGCTTTGGTAGATAATTATAATATTTTTTACAGAATTGATGAAGAAAACAAAATCATATATTTTGCAAGATTTCTATATGGAAAAATGAATTTCCTCGATAAATTATAAAAATCCGCCCTGTAATCAAGGCGGATTTTTTAAGGGCATCTCTAAAAACCCGTTTGATTAAAGAAAAAACAGATAGGTGCGGCAGCTGCAAGGAAAGCTTCCGAAGGCGTGCTTTCGCACTCCAAGGGAGGTTGACGCAGCGGATGTCGTGCATAGCTGTTTTTTTCTCAAAAGGGGTTTTTAGAGATGCCCTTAATTCACTTATATAATCTTAACCATTAGCTCTGCCAAGGAATGCAGCACCAATAATGCCTGCATCGTTGCCAAGCTTAGCAATTACGATTTCTGTATTCTTTGGAGAATTTCTTGTGTAAACTTCCTCCATAACGATTGCTTTTACAGGAATAAGAAGTGCGTCACCCTCGTTGCACACACCGCCGCCGATGCAGAGAACATCAGGCTGGAAGATGTTAATTGTGTTTGTGATACCTGCTGCAAGGTACTTTATGTACTTGTCAACAAGAGCCTTTGCGTATTTGTCGCCATCTCTCATTGCGTCAAAGGATGTACGTGCTGTAACCTTTGCAGTCTTTGCCATTTCAGCCATAAGGCTGTCGGGATGCTCAGCAATAACCTCGTTTGTCATTCTGATAAGACCTGTAGCTGAGGAATAAGCCTCGAAACAGCCCTTACGTCCACATGAACACTGAACACCGTCAACCTCAATTACAGTATGACCGATTTCAGCACCTGCAAAGTTTGAGCCTGAATAAATCTTGCCATCAATGATAATTCCGCCGCCTACACCTGTACCGAGAGTGATGCAAACTGCATTCTTAGCACCCTTTGCAGCACCAGCAACAAATTCGCCGTATGCAGCAGCATTTGCGTCATTTTCAATGAAAACAGGCTTGTCGATTGTTTCACGGATATACTCAACCATGGGGGTATCCTTGAAGCCGAGGTTGTTGGAGTACTCGATAATTCCGGTTTCGCTGTTAGCAATACCGGGAGTACCAATACCAATCCACTCAATCTGCTCCATTGTGAGATTAGCGTTCTCAACTGCCTGAATAGCCATTTTTGCCATATCATCGGCAATTTCCTTAGCAGGGCGGGGACAGTTTGTCTTAGTGCTTGCCTTTGCAACAATGTTGTATTCCTCATCAACAACACCTGCAACAATATTAGTTCCGCCTAAATCAATTCCTACATAGTATTTCATATCTTTTAAACCTCCGTTTTTTATACAATAATATTTTATACTACAGTATATAAGATACTGCAATTACCTTTAATATGCCACTCTGAACCTGCGGTTACAAAGAAGCTGCTGCCCATTTCCGCCTTGTGGGTGGTATTTTCGGAAATAAGCTCTCCCCTGCCCTGTAAAATCATTATATGGGTAAAGGAATTTTCGTTTACGTGAATTTCACCGCTGCCATTTATATCCTCACGGCTTATGGTGAAATATTCGCATTGGCAGATAATTCCGCCTTTTTCCCTGCTCTGAACGGGAATTTCAGCCCTTTCAAGGGAAGTCACATCAAGTGCCTTTTCTATATGAAGCTCACGGGTATTTCCGTTGTCATCAACTCTGCCGTAGTCATATACACGGTAGGTCACGTTGGAGCTTTGCTGAATTTCCGCAATAAGACAGCCTTTGCAGATAGCGTGGAGCATACCTGCCCTTATGAGGAACACATCGCCTTTTTTCACGGCAATGGTATTAACCTTTTCGTGGAGGGTATTTTCTGCAATTGCTCTGCGGAATTCCTCTTTTGTGAGATTTTCTTTGAAACCGTAGATAATTGACGCATTTTCCTCACAGTCAACTATATACCAAGCCTCAGTTTTGCCGTTATCTCCCTCAAACCGCCTTGCATAGTCATTGTCGGGGTGAACCTGCAAGGATAAATTTTCCTTTGCGTCAATAAGTTTCACAAGCACAGGGATATTTCCAAGGCTGTTTTTTCCCGTACTTTCGGGGAATTTCCCCACAAACTCCCGTAAAGTCATACCGTGGAATTCACCGCCGCTTACTCTGCACATACCGTCGGGGTGAACGCTTAACTCCCAGCTTTCAGCAAGTCGGTTTCCGCCGATTTTGCCGAATTCCTCACGAAGCCGTGTACCGCCCCATATATAATCCTTTGTCACCGTATCAAGTTGTAAAATCAAAATATCAGTCCTCAATTTCAAGCTGTTTCAGTTCTTCCATTGTGCCGTTGAATACATTGAAATCAATGCACGGCTCTGTTCCGTAATAGCCCTCAAGCTTTCCCTTATCGCTGTATTGCCAGAATTTCCAGTCAAGGTGGTCGGGTTCAAACTGCGTACAGCGAATCCAAAGGGGATAATCGGAGAAATTCTCCTCTACATATCTGTAATAAACAGGGAGAGTCGTGTAAATTATGGGTTTTACGCCGTAATGCTCCTCCAGCTTTTCAAGGAGTGGGAACAGTATTTCCTCCGCCTCCTGTCGGCTTGGCTTATTCTTGGATTTGTCGCCGTAATACTCAATATCCACCACAGGGGGAAGCTGAATTTTATCCTTATCAACTGTTTTGATAAAGTTCTCAGCTTGTGTAACTCCCGAACTGTCAAAGCTGAAAAAATGATAACAAGAACAAATTATGTCCGTATCAGCTATATTGTCAAGATTTCTCGCTACAAATCGGTCAACGTAGCCGCTGCCCTCAGTAGCCTTAATGAAAGCAAAATCCACATTCTGCTCATCTATGAGTTCCCAGTCGATAACTCCCTGATAATTGGAAACATCGACACCGAACACGGGGTATTTATTACTGTTTGGCTGAGCTGTGCCAAAAAAAGCAGATACACAGACAGTTACCACAGTCAAAGCGGCTCCGATTACAACAGCCGCCGTTTTTTTCAAATTTATCATAATTCACCATATCTTATACGCATAATTCATCATTATAATTGTACCCTATTTCCGCCAATAAGTCAACACCAAACAGAAAAATTTTTTATTAAACGAAATATTTTTTCTCGAATTGGGTATTATACAAGGGAAAGGAGTTGAATTTTATGAATATTTCACCGCAGGC
The DNA here is from genome assembly GCA_017437285.1 of Ruminococcus sp. GTDB lineage: Bacteria > Bacillota > Clostridia > Oscillospirales > Ruminococcaceae > Ruminococcus. The sequence continues at coordinate 11,837 of JAFSBM010000030.1, forward strand.
ATACAGGGAAATGACAGAAAAAGCCGCACCAAAAACAAAATCCGCAGTTAATGTTTCCTACGCATTTTTCACAGGCGGCACCATATGTATGATTGGGCAGATTATTTTGTCGGCATTTGAAAATATGGGATTTTCAGCTGAAAATGCAGGAACGTGGACATCGATAATACTTGTGACCATAAGTGCAATGCTGACGGGAACGGGCATATACAGCCGCCTTGCGAAGCATGCAGGGGCAGGAACTCTTGTACCTATCACAGGCTTTGCCAATGCCGTAAGTTCATCGGCTGTTGAAGCCCAGACAGAGGGGCTTATAACGGGGGTAGGAACTAAGATTTTCACCATAGCAGGCCCTGTTATATTATACGGCTGCACAGCGGCATTTATGTACGGCTTAATTCACTATGTGATTTCGTTGATATAAGATTTAGCTTTTAGCTATTAGCCTTTAGCTTTTAGCTTTTAGCCTTTAGATTTTAGCCATTAGCCTTTAGCTTTTAGCTATTAGCCTTTAGCTTTTAGCTATTAGCCTTTAGCTTTTAGCTATTAGCCATTAGCCTTTAGCTTTTAGCCATTAGCTGTTAGCTGTTTTTGGACGGCAACAATAAATTACTGCCCATACAGCTATAGACTAATGGCTAACAGCTAATGGTTTTATAAATAATTACGCATTACGCATTGCAAAAACAACACCTCGCATACTGCGAGGCATTGTTTTAGATATACTTCCCTCCTATAAATTGTGCCGAAGCATCAGGAAATTTTCTCCACAAGTTCAACAAATTCCGCCTTGTACTTATCTGTATATACACAGTCAAGGCTGTTGAGAGTTTCAATAATATTTTCATATGACAAATTTTCTGAGTATTCGCTTTCAGCAAGGAGCATACCAAACTCAGCAACGCAAGTTGCAAACTGCATATCCTCGCTGGGGAAATCTGTCAGTTTTTCCTCAGTTACAGGAAATCTCAGAATTTCGCTTTCCTCAGCGTCAGGCTCTTTGTAGCTTACGCTTACTGTCAGCCATTCCCCTGTGTAATCAGTTTCGGGCAATTCCTCATCCTGATATTTAAGAGGTAAACCGCTTGCCGCAGGTGTCAGCTCATAAAGAGCAGTTACAGTATGACCTGAACCGATTTCTCCTGCATCTTTTGAATCGTCGTAGAAATCCTTGTCGTTGAGAAGTCTGTTTTCATAGCCGATAAGACGATAGTCGGATACATAAGTAGGGTTGAATTCCACCTGAAATTTAACGTCCTTGGCAATTGTAAACAATGTTCCGCCCATTTCCTCTACAAGAGTTTTTCTTGCCTCGTCAATGCTGTCGATGTAGGCATAGTTGCCGTTGCCCTTATCAGCAAGAGTTTCCATTTTATTATCCTTTAAATTGCCTGTGCCGAATCCCAGAACTGACAGGTAAACGCCTGAATCTCTTTTCTCCGTGATAAGCTTTTCAAGTTCGCTGACAGATGAAACACCTACATTGAGGTCACCGTCAGTTGCAAGGATAACTCTGTTATTTCCGCCTTCGATGAAATACTTTTCTGCCAATTCATAAGCTGTATTTATGCCCGCTGCACCATTTGTAGAGCCGCCTGCTTCAAGGGAATTGAGAACTTCCGATATTTTTCTGTAGTTATTGCCCTGTTCGCCTTTGAGCAGAACTTCATCTGCACCTGCATAAGTCACAATTGAAACTCTGTCATTTTCTGTGAGATTTTCCGCAAGCAGACAGAATGCCTCTGTCATAAGGGGCAGTTTATCCTCGGAATACATTGAACCCGATACATCAAGGAGAAATACGATATTCGACATAACACGCTCAGTTTCGATTTCCTTGCCCTTAACACCGATTGAAAGAAGTTTATTGCCTGAATTCCACGGACAGTCCGACATCTCTGTTGTAACGGAAAAGGGCTTATCTGTGGGAGTTTCATAGTCATAATCAAAGTAGTTTATCATTTCTTCAATTCTGACTGCATTTGTGTCGATTATTCTACCGTTGTCGTTTATCATTCGTCTGATGTTTGCATAAGATGCTGTATCAACATCGGCTGAAAAAGTTGAAAGTGGATTTGTCTTGACCTGTTTAAAGCCGTTTTCGGTAATCTCGGTATATTCCTCGGAGCTTGTATTGTAAACAGGAGGCTCATAAACGAATTCCTCTGCACTTTCGGAAATATAATTATATGACGAACTATAGTCCCCTGTCGGCTCCTCCATTGCACCGCAGGAAGTAAATGAAGTAAGAATAAGAGATGATGCAAATAAACATTTTATAGCGTGCTTTTTCATAAAAATAACGACCTTTCGCAAATATTTTCCCATAAACAAATTAAATTTTGGGGTGTGATTTGTTTTTCTATGATTAGATTATAGCATTTGCAACAAATAAAATCAATAGAATATAAGGATTGTATACACTTTGACCTTGAATTGTATTGCGAAATTCATTTTTATGTAACGCTTATTTGAGTGATTTAATTTATATGTAATTTTTTGTAAGAATTATGACAAAAAATCCCGATGCGAACATCGGGATTTCATACTTATTTTGCAATAAAGTTTTTAAGTGAGTCGTTTCCGCCTGTTGATGTGAAAGCATAGTATGCAAGAACTGATGACGCATCGGAGGAATCCAGAGCTTCATCATTTGTGATTACGCCTGCTTTCAATGCGTTTTCTCCAAGTGTGTATTCCTTTCCTGTTGAGCTGAGGGCATACTGTTGAAGAATAAGTGACGCATCAGAAGCATCTATAAAATAATCGCCGTTAAGGTCGCCAAGAACGTATTTTCCTGCATATTTGCTGTATTTATTCATTGTGTATGTGGGGTAATTTTCAGCGTCCTTAATGAAATTCATTGTCAATGCAAGAAGTCCGCCGTCCTCACGTGTTTCGCCAATTACATCAAGAACTGCAACTGCAATTGCTGTGTGACCTGCCTGTGTGGGGTGAATTCCAACAGTTTTTGAGTCACCCTGCATATTTGTGAAATACCAGCCGTACTTCTTTCCGTTTGAATCAGCAGCAGAAATATTGTCAAGTACCTCTGCAATTTCAATTCCCTCAACTGCTCTTAACTGCTCAGCAAATCTCTTTGTAGTGTTATTGAAAATTGTCTTGAACTTTATATATGCAGTATAATAAGTTGCGGAATATGTGTTTTTGAGATTTTCCTCATATTCTGTGCTGAACTGGAGAGGGTTGTATATTGTCTGAATAACAACCTTTGCATTTGGATTTACAGCCTTGATTTCCTCTGTTATAGCCTTGATATTGGGGATAATCTGCTTTGCAATAACCTGCTTGTATGCAGAACCATTTGTCTGAGCATCGGTATATGTGAGATTGCAGTAGATACTGTCAAGCTTATCGTTGAACTCAACAGCTTTTTTCATATCCTTTGTATATTCCTTTACAGCGTCCATATCAAAGAATTCGCTGAGAGTTGCAAGAGTTTTCTTTTCAGGAATATCATCAACTGTCTTTCCCTCTGCAAGAAGGTCATTCTGTGCAGCATAGTCAAGAAGTGCTTCGGCAGTATAGGAAATCAGGTCATTTCCGCCAACTGAAACAACAACATATTCGCTGTCTGCAAGCTGTTCTTTCTGTGTGCTGTTGAATGAACGAAGCTGATTCAGTATTTCCTCTGAACTGTAGCCTGATACAGCGTAATTCCACACATCTCCGCCCAGATAGTCTGCAACAAGCTTACCATAGTTATACTCATTTTTTGCAAGTCCCGAACCTGCGGCAATGCTGTCGCCAAGAACCATAATATCAATGTCGCCTTTGCCGTAGCTTTCGGCAAATGCAGAGAATACTGAAAGAGATGATACAGCCATTACAGACGCAAGAGCTGCTGAAATATATTTTTTCATTTTCATAATATATACCTCCATTTATAAAATTTAAAACCGTAAATATATTATAAGCTATTTTAATTGTAATGTCAAGAGGACGGAAAAATTTTTCTTTGTACAATATAAACAAAACTAATATAAAATTATTGTAAGGAGTAATTTTTTTGACTACTATTGACAAAATCCGTTAATTATGGTAAAATTAATATAGGACATCTCTAAAAATTCGTTTGATTAAAGAAAAAACAGATAGGTGCGGCAACTGCAAGGAAACCTTCCGAAGGCGTGCTGTCGCACTCCAAGGGAGGTTGACGAAGCAGATGACGTGCATAGCTGTTTTTTCTCAAAAGGGGTTTTTAGAGATGTCCTATAGTGGATTTATCCCGAAAAATACTATATTAAGGAGGAAAGTATATGAATTCTTTCAAAAAGTATGTGGCAGAGTTTATCGGCACTATGGTGCTTGTTACTCTCGGCTGCGGAACTGCAATGCTCGTAGGCTGTGACGCTGTTAACGGCGGCGGATATATCCTCACAGCACTGGCATTCGGTCTTGTAATCGTTGGTATGGCTTACTGCGTGGGAAATATCTCAGGCTGTCATATCAACCCTGCTGTTTCACTTGGTGTACTTCTCAGCGGCGGTATGAGCCTTAGCGACTTCTTCGGCTATATCATTGCTCAGTGTGCAGGTGCATTGGCAGGTTCAGGACTTCTTGCTGCTATCTTCTCTCTTGGCGGTGTCAAGGATATGACCGGCGGCTACGGTTCTAACGGTCTTGGCGGAGTTGGCGATAATGCCCTTGCTGGTCTTATCGTTGAAGTTGTTCTCACATTCATTTTCGTGATGACAATTCTCGGAGTAACTTCTAAAAAGGCTGGTCACGGCTCATTCGGCGGCCTTGTAATCGGTCTTACTCTTACTCTCGTTCACATTCTTGGAATTGGTCTTACAGGTACATCTGTTAACCCTGCAAGAAGTATCGGCCCTGCTATCGTTGCTGCAATTGACGGCAACACAACACCTATTTCTTGTATCTGGGTATTCATCATTGGACCACTTCTTGGTGCAGCAGCTGCTGCAGGCGTTTATATGTATCTTTCTAAAGAGCCTGAAAAGCCTGCTAAGGTTGACGCTAAGAACAACAATAAGCCAACTAAGAAAAAGTAATTTTTCACAAATCAAAGCTCTCCTGTCAGATGACGGGAGAGCTTTTTTATGGGATTCCATTTTATCAAAATCATTCAAGCTGTTTCGAAAGAAAACGCACAGCCGCTGTAATGAGGCTTTTCTGCAAATCCGATGCCTCTTTATGCTCATCAGATGTCATAAACGCAACTGCACCCGATACATCGCCGTTACTGATAATGGGCAGGGCGGCGATTGCCGTCCGTTCCAGTCCGTCAGCAGGATAAAAATTGTTGTTGTCACCGTCGGGACAGAAATATTGTCCACGGCTCTCCATAATTCCCTCCAGCTGTGCCGATGCCTTACGCTCCGAGGTTTCCTTTTTGGGAATTCCAGCTGATGCCACTACATGGTCCTTATCGAAAATTATAACAGGACAGCCTGCTGTCTTATACATCACTTCTGCTACATTTGACGCATTTTCACTCATTTCGCTGATTGCCGAATACTTCTTGAAAATAACCTCGCCGTCGCTGTTTGTGTATATCTCCAAGGGGTCGCCCTCACTGATAACATTGACACTAAGAACATCGCCCTTTTTCCTCGAAATATGGGCGAATGGTGTGAGGCTTTCTGTTTTCTTAGTGTATGAATTAAAATTTGCGGCTGACCTTTCAGCATTGCACTCCGGCAGTGTTCCTGTTCTAAGCAAACTGTCTATATCTGAACGTAGTTTAATGTCGATGCGATCCTCATAAACAGTTATACGCTGAATAATAAAATCAACATCTGCCTTTGTGAGCGTTTTCTTATTCAGTATATCATCAAAGACATTCATAACTGTTTTAGCCGTTCTGTTTACTTTTACAATCATATTATGCTTATCAGCCGCAAGCTGCATCTGATTGCGAAGCCCTTCAAGCCGAAGAGTGAGTTCATCTATCTGCTCCGAGTATATTTCTTCCAATATTTCCTCACGCTCAGGGTGCTTGGCAATATCCTTGACGTGCTGACGTGCCAGCATCTTTATCTCTGAACGGGTATCTTCCATTTGCTGTTCCAAAACCTCGACTACCGACTTACTTGAAGATGTTTCAGTACGTTCACGATTTATGGATTCCTGCAATTTTTCAAGCATTGTTTCGGAGTTATCCTTAACCTGCCTGATGAATGAGCGGAGCAGTTCGTCAAGCATATCCACTCTTGTATGGTGAGAACTGCAAGCTTTACTGCCACGTTTGTGATATGTTCCGCATCGATAGGCTTGCGGAATATCTCCACGGCTCATAGAAAACATCGGACTGCCGCAGTCACCGCAAAACAAGTAACCTGAATAGATGTTGTCGTACTTCTTAACACCACGGTAGTTGTTGTTTGTACGGTGCTTTATCTGCTCCTGAACGCCTGCAAAAAGCTTGTAGTCCACAATAGAAGTATGGTTATCCTCAAACACAAGATGATCTGTTTCTTCAAGCTTCATATCGGAGCCGTTGATTTTCTTGCGGCGATATTTGCCCTGTCTGAGAGTGCCAATGTAAAAATCGTTACGGAGTATCTCACTGACAGTAATTATGCTCCATTCGTTTTTTCCTCGAAGTTTGCATTCTTCACCGTTAGCTTCACGACGTTCCTTTTCAGCCATGCGAGGCGTAGGTATATGCTTATCGGTAAGATGATTTGCAATACGCTTATATCCCCAACCCTCGCTGTAGAGCCTGAATATCTCACGCACTACCTCCGCAGCAGGCTCATCAACCTCAAACTGCATAAGCTTACTGTTAGTCATTACATAACCATACGGAACAGCACATATCCAACGCCCTTCTTCCTGACGGCGTTTAACAACAGAACGTACCTTTTTCGATGTGTCCGTAACGGGCATTTCATTTATCAGAAAGCGAAACTGGATAGCTGTCCAGTCATCAAATGTAGGATAGTCTATACTATCTCCGATAGAGATTATTCTCATACCTGCGTCACGAAGATCTTCCAGTTCTACCAATCCCTTGCTGTTACGACGGCTGAAACGTGAAAAATCCTTGATAATCAGAATATCGTATTCATGCAGGAGCATTTTTTTACGCAGCTTCTGGTAACCCTCACGCTGCTCAAAAGTATAGCCGCTTCGGTCACGGTCTTCGTAGAGGTCCAGCTCCGCCGTTGGAAATGACTTGGTAACGTAGTCCGCAATAATGGCTTTCTGGTTTTCAATGGAAGTATTATCACGATCCATTTCCTCATCAACGGAGATACGGCAATATCCGGCTATTTTCAGCTTATCGTCCATAGCGTCCCCTTTCTGTCAATGTTATTATAGAAAATTTTATTTTCGTATCATCATTGTATCATAAATATTGAATCTTGTCAAGTAGAAAAAAGAGGTGTGCTTCAAGCACACCCCAGATTCTTTAGTAACAGTCCCTCTGTATTGGTGAATAAATCTTCGCTGCCCGACAAGAAATATACCACCTTGCACTTTTTTACCGTAGTTTCAGCAAGGAGCTGCTTTGTAAGTTCGTTGCGGTCATATTCCTGCTGTTCATCGTTTGTCATCCATACTTCGATGTAGCCCTTGTCTTGTTTGTTGAATATCTTCATTTTCACAGCTCCCTCCTTACTTTTGAATAATGCCCATAATTGCAGTTCATATACCAATATTCCGCTATTATTTTTCGTCATTTTCATAACTTCCAACATATGGTGGTCTATAAGTCTTTCCGATTACAGCAGATTTCAGCTGTATATTTCTCTTGCTGTATTCGCTGTAGATAGCCCCCATAATCGCACAGCAGAAGTCCGGAAGTGTCCTGATAACGTCGACATTGAGTTTGGTGAGCTCAGCCACAGCCTTTATACATTCTTCACCGAGAAGTCTGAATAGAATATGTGTCCCGCAATATTTATAAACCGCTGCAAGACTTCTGTTTAGGTAATCTTGCGATGCAAGGATAACTGAAACGTCAAACTTTCTAACTCGACTTAGAATGTTGACAAGAGTACTATCACTTCTATGATTCAACGTTTGAACCTCATCAAGTATAACAGTCAACTTACCATCTCGGTTCTTGTCCTTGAAGGAATACAGGGTGTCAAAAAGTATGTCAAACGGGTTCGCATTACCATTGATAGTTGCATTTCCAACCGATATAACAAGCACTTTTCCCCGTTCACAGAGTAGCTTATTCCAGCCCGGAGGCTGAACATCGTTTTTCATAGCTTTGACTGTGCTTAATAATGCATCAAGTTTCATTTTGAGCTTACGTTCTTCAGCATTTTCGTCAAATTTTGCAGGTAAGTTATAAATATTGAGATTGTTATTTATCTCATATTCCCTGAGCCATTCTTCAGCCTTGGTCATTACTATAGCTTTCTGATTCGGACCAGTCAAATGCATTCCTGAGATCAGTAGACTTGAAAGTCTCTGAACACGTTGAGTAATATCTTCACAGCCACTAAAGTCAAGAATGTTTATGGGCCAACCTTGAGTAGACATATTCCAGAAATTAAAATGATTATCAATTATTCCTTCTGGAATCTTGTGTCCTGAAAGTTCTTCTCTGCAGAAAGCGTTCGTTGGATCGAAAACCACTACGACATCTCCTACCTTAGCTCTCTGAACAACTTGCATCATCGTCCAGTCAGTCTTTCCGGAACCAACGGAGCCGGTAACTGCTATGAATGGCGTCCCGTGCTTGTAATCTGTGATAACTTGACCTGCAACAAGGTCAAGATGCTGATGCCTTATGAATGGGAAGAAATTTTCGATAGATTCATCAGTTCTGTGGAACAAATCTGATGCGATAGACTCATCAATTATTCTGTTTGCCTCTGGAGTAAGGCAATCCCTTGAAAACGAGTAGCATCGTCTTGGTTTCTTACCATATTCAGTCTCAACTGTCCAGCTTTTTTGCTTTTCTCCTTTGTCAGTCAAAAGTACATCTTCTTCTTTTAAATATTGCAGAAGCCTGTTCCTTCCAATTTGTACATTATATAGAATATTGTTATCAAAAAAGGCCTTAGGTACATTAAGTGAATCATCGCTTGCAATAAAAGCTTTATCTGGGTTCCAAAACGGCGGTCCGAATTGAGCTGCAATTGGTAGGCTGTTGTTACAAATTAATTCGCTCAACATCGAACCAACCTTACGGCAAATTGTTCCGCTTTTAGAAGTTCGGTGATTAGCTTTTGTTGTAAGCCAATTATTTACAGATTGTACATCAGAATCCGCAAAAACGCCAAACTTTTTCAGCAATATTGCGGTTGCTAAAAATATACGCGAAGAATTATCATTTGCCTTGCAAGTGCTGTTATTCAAAATAGCATTTGTGTTTGCAATGGCAGCTTTCAGTAAATTTTGCATTGCACCGGGATTCTGTTCTGCATATTTTAGCAGAATATAGTGAAGCTCACCCATAATTTTACGAGCCAACTCGATATTTCTTACACCAACAGAAGCAGTTACAGATAAAATATTCACTGGAGTTTCTTCTGCAATATCACTAACATCTTCAACAATCAATACAGGAACCACCATGTTAAGATCATTACTTGATCCCATATTACTGAAAAATAGTTTTAATATTTTTTCAAGGTCACGGCTATTGTCTAAATATTGTCGATGCTGAACTATAAAAGTGCAATCAATATGTTTGTTAAATTTTCTTTCGATATTTCGTTTGTCTTCCGATGAATAAATATTCTCAGGCACTCCTTCTGTCCTGTTATAAAGAATACCCATTAAAGGTTCAATATTGTCATTAGAAGATTCAATAATCCACGGTTTATCCTGCACAAGTCCTTCGTCCATAAAAAAAGGAAGGAAACGGCTCGTAAAAGAAATAGCTACAGCTGTCTTAATAGGAAGCTCATCTGGAAGAAATTGCTGGTAATCAGTCAGTACCTCATTAAAACTTCGTGTTGTTGGTGTGAGAACGATATCCTGAAAAACATCTCTGAAAGAACAATTATTCGCCATTTCAAACAAACGGTCCATTCCTTTCGGTCTGTTTTCCGAGGATATAAATCGACGTTTTCCGTCTGGAAGAAGATTCCATCCCGCATGATTTGGAATAGTCAAAAACCACACGTTAGAACATGCATACAACGAACGTCTGAACGCTTCAGCTACCCATTGGGTATGAAGCGAGATGTTTTCCTGCTCAAGTTCATTAATTATATCATGGGTACTTAGATTACCACCGATAAAAATTAAAGGTCTGTCTCTTCCAAAAATATATATAATAAAAGCTAAACAAGCACCAGGTCCTGTTGCATTCAAAATCCAACAACAAGAAACACGTACACCTGAAATAAATTTTCTACTTTTTTTGCACAATAACTCCCAATTATTATTAAATGAATTAAAGACCAACTGCTTGTCGTAGTAGATCGGATCATTTTTGATTAAATAATTTATAAAATCCTTTCTTGATAAAAGCTTTCCATCAACAAATTTTTTTGTGCTAGCAAACGAAAAATCTGGTGATATTTCTGAGCATTTCTGAACAGCATATTTTTGAGATAACTCATTTTCGATATCCCCTTTGAGCTTCTCTTGCTTTTCATTAAATTTTTCTTCTGCAAGAGTGACAGCACGTTTTTCAGCCTCCTCATTTATTATTTTTTCTAATTCCTCAGCTTTACGTTCCACCAGTTCGATTTCAACTCCGCAATCGTAGACGAAGTGCCAAAGTGAATCCATAAAAATACCTCCAAATATTATTTTTTTGGGCCCATAATTAATTATACTCAAAAAAAACAAAACCGCAAGATACAAATTGTCCCTATATTTTACGATATATAGCCAAAAAACATTATTGAAAATCATCCCATAAACGCAGATAACGAAAAATACAAAAATTGAGTAGGGCGGAATAAACCGACCTCTCACACCACCGTACGTGCCGTTCGGCATACGGCGGTTCAATTCAAAATTAAATATGTACTAATGAATAGTAATCTGAAATACTGACTAAGCCACGCTTTGTCAGTATTTCTTTTGATACTGCATTTTTCAAAACAGATTTTGTAGCTACAAACTGGTAGTGATTTCCCCATTGTGCCACCTTATTGGCTATCCATTTCGGTACTCCGAGTTTTAGCAAACCCCATAACCTTTTCTTTCCTGTTTTCCACTGTTTCCATATTATCACTCTTATCATTGTTCTCATATGCTCATCTATGCGTTCAAGTTTCTTCTTCATCGAAGCTATACGAAAATAGTTTATCCAACCTCTTATTACTGCATTAAGTTTATTAATTCGGTATGTTAGGTCAATACTCCACTTTCTTTTGCATATTGCTTTGATTCTTCTTTTGAATCTTGCTACTGAATCTTTATGGGGTATTGCTTTCCAACCCTCTTTACTTTTCCAGAAGCCAAATCCCAGATATTTTAGTTTACTTGGCGGTGTTATCTTTGTCTTTTCTGCATTCACCTTTAATCCAAGCTTTCTTTCTATCCAGTTTGTTATGGAATACATTACCCTTTTTGCCGCCGCTTCACTTTTCAATGTTATTATTACATCATCTGCATACCTTGTAAAATTCAGTCGTCTGCTTTCAAGTTCGTAATCAAGTTCGTTAAGCATAATATTGCTCAATAATGGTGATAAATTTCCTCCTTGTGGCGTGCCAATTTCTGTTGCTTCGTATCTGCCTTTGTCCATTACTCCCGCTTTCAGATACTTTCGTATTAAACTTTCTGTATCTCCGTCGTGTATTACTCTTCCGACATAACTCATTAACTTATCTTGCGGCACATTATCAAAGAATTTTTCAAGGTCTATATCCACTACCCATATGTATCCGCTGTTAAATAAGTCAAGCAGCTTTACTATCGCCTGTTCACAACAGCGATTTGGTCTGAAACCATAACTGCTATCGTGAAACATTGGGTCAAATATGGGAGTGAGTACTTGGGTTATTCCTTGTTCTATTACTCTGTCTATTACTGTGGGAATACCCAATTTCCTTACTCCGCCGTTTGCCTTGGGTATTTCTACCCTCAATACCGGCTGTGGCTTGTAGGTTCTGTTTCGGATTTGCTCCTTGATACTGCTCCAGTTCTCTTTCATATATTCTTCAAGTTCATCGGTTGTGACTCCATCTACTCCGCCTGCACCCTTATTTGTGTATACTCTCTTTTGGGCAAGTCTGATATTTTCATCACTCAGTATCTTTTCAAGCATTTCTGACATATTCCGTCTCCTTTCCTTTCCGCTTCCGAATACTTTTACTTCTCCCTATGTTATTTGTGCTTCCACTCAATTACGCTTCGTTTTCACACTTCGTCGGACGAATATTCGGAACATACATTTCAATTTGACGCTTTGAATTGTTCGGTCCTTCCCGAAAAAATTTTTTTTCGGTACTATGACCTCTGCTGACTTCTCATAGTTCGTTGTTACTACAGTTTTCTCTGCCTATGAGACCTCACGGGATAAACCAATACTCTTTCCTCGTCTACCTGCCTGATTTACGCATTAAGGTTACGGTTACCTTTTGGACTTCATTGCATTTTGCCAATTTATCCGCTTAATACGCCTTAGTATCAGGTTTCTGTTCGTCAGGCTACGATTTCGCTATTGCTTCTTCTCTCCCACACCTCACGATGTGAAACTTGCAAGTCACTCTAAAGTTCGTCGGTAACTACGCCTCGGTGGACTTTCACCACAGAGCATTGATATGCTCGTCATACTATAAAAAGGAGCAGGCTCAATCACCTGCTCCACATCAATGCTATTTTAAGTTAAGGGGTCAATAAGGGGTCAAAACCAAATTCATAGAAAATAACAAATCCTCGAAATGGCTATATTTCGAGGATTTTCTGTCTGTCTTGTACAAAATAGATGACATTGAAAAATGACAGTTTTACGAGTTTTTCAAGCATTTCATTGCTTGAATGCTTTTTTTTGCTTAACGGTAGCGACTTCCGAACCTCTGACCTCAGTTGGTCAGGGATTCTTTTCTTGCATCATCGAAATAACGCATTAGTAAACGCAATTTAAATCAGCTTAATCTCATAATGAGTGTTCGATTCCAATTAATAGAACGTTTTGTTATACGGAAACTTCTTTTTTCACTGTACACTTTATCTTTCCATGCTCCTCTGAAAAACTAGTTATATATGCTTTTCGTTTCAGATAATCTGCCAGTTTCTGATTTTTAGGAGACTTGATGAGCTTAACATCATGACGTCTGCTGCGATCAGCAAAGTCCTGATACTCCTCACCCAAATCAACAAAGCATCTTTCTAGCACATCATTATCAAGTCCTTCAAGCTGATGAAAGAACAGTTCTCTCTTTTGAACCTGATTGAGATGAACCCATGCTTTATCAAAAGTATCCTTTTTCACAACAAACATTGTTCTGCTCAAAAACTGTGCAATTTTCTCTGAAAACGCTGCCAGGGAACTTTCCTCAATAAAGCGTACTTTCTCATTTTCAGCAAATTCTATGGAAGCAATTATACGCTCGATCTCCTCCAAATCGAAAGCAAATGATGGGATATCCAATTTTACCTCTTCTTTATAAATAGCAATTGCCATTACATTAAGCTGAGGATGATTCTGTTTTATTGCCGAAGCAACTTCAGCTGTAAAATCAAAGTATCTATGTCGAAGCAGCACTTTCATGTGTTCGGAATTGATATTAGAGTAATCGAGTCCCAAATCGATTCTTGGCATCTTATCAATTAATCTCTCAAAACACGATTTTTCCAAGTCAGAACAAATAATTTCCATCACCAATTCACCATCCATATCTTGAGGACAATCTTCTTCAACCTTCGAAATCAATTCAAGCAATTTATCTGTGATTCCATAATTCTCCCAATACAGCATTACATTTTCCCATGTTGGATTTAATTTATTGGCCGAGATCCATCCATTCCATAAGTGCTTTTGCTCATCCTTCGAAAAATTCTCAGAACTGCATCTCGATAAGCTGTCCAATATCACATTTTCTTTTATGATCACCTCATCGGCTAGTGTTACATGAATATGTAACTTTTCAATAATATACAAAACTGTATCCAAGGATTCTTCTGTATTACTATCTATCCCAAGAACAATACTTGTAACATATTTCTCAAAATCCTCATCAATATACTCTAAAAGAGAAGAATCACCCAATTCTCGAATCATAGTATAGTTCTGGGTAGCGAGTTTTGAAACATTATTTGGGGACTTGTGCATAAAAATGCTATGCAGCATTTCAAAAGTAATCTGATAATACCCATGATCAAAAATCCAATCGAGAAGCTCCGAAGATACTCCATCAATTTCAAGCTGAGCAAACATAATATCACACACATCAATTGCTGATTTCATTTTTTCTAAAGATATATCACTCAACCGTCGTAAAATATCGGGGTTCTCCTCGAAGTACTTTTTGATGTTTCCCTTCGCATTCTGACATTCAAGATCAATTGACGGGGTATTTTCTATCATCGCGGCCAAGTATCGACCTTTTCGTTCTGCTGTCAGTGCTACATTCTTCTCTATATGATCCCAGAATCCGGACCATTCCTTGCAAAGCAGCACAATAAACTGCTGCTGATTTTGAGTTGCATCAAAATATTCATGAATGAATCTTGTGCTTATTTCATTTTCATCAGACAGCTGGGTAATCAGAATATTTAATTTTTCCTTATCCCCCTCATCCGAAATCAAATAATCCAACAGATCAAAATTATAGATTTCCTTCTGTTGGAACACATCCGGCAAGAGGCCTTGCATTACTTGCTTAACCTTAGTCAATGAATATGAATACTCCAATGCTTCATGGTTACGAACGCTGAGAATGAAATTTTTATCATCCGTTGTAATGCTATTAGCATGAAAGTAGTTAACATATGTCTGATATTCTTCATTGATATAACTTTGCCGCAGTAAGAATACCAGCAATTTGTTTTCTTGGATGCTTTCTGAAAACAGTTTACTTGCTTCATACATAGACAAAAGCCCCTTCATGGAAACAGAAGAAAGTTTTAAAAGCTCCGCATCAAATTCAGCAATTTGCTGCTGGTATTCTGCACGCTTTTCAGGTATAATCTCATTATATTTTCTGATATAATCCTTCGAGCCAACAAATGAAGCCATTCCATCAAAACTTAGATTTCGACTATAACCATCGTTATAATATACTGTTCCTCTTTTCCTAAGTCTTTCCAAATCATAATCTTCACTCATTATATCATTATAGTAATCATTGCTGCTACCAGAATAAAAGGATGAAAATGCCCCTTTATAACCTGTCATAAACGCAAGCATTGCTGCCTTGACATCTCTTTGTTCATCAAGAACTTTAGCATCTATGTTCTGCAATTTTGTAATCAGAGCATCTCTCTTTTCCTCAATTTCTGCTTTTAATTCACTGATCTTTGTCCGTTTTGACTCAAATGCCTCTTTCACGATTCCACGTTCATCCTGCAATTCAGCGAATTCCTTGGGATACGCATTTTTGAACACCATAATCGAAAACATAATTTCATCAGAAAGCTTAAGCCCTTGCTCAGTTATTAACACCTTCTTGTATGTAATGAATTCATTGTAGGTATTATTAAGCACTCGCATATCGCTGATGTACGGAGATATCAGTGTGATATATTCATCTGACAATTCGATATTGAATCCCGATTTGCGGTCTTTACTTACCCTTTCAAGAAGCTTCTCACCTGAATTAGTGGAATTGATGATTGGAATGACCGGCAGAATATACTCAAAGAACTTCGTTCTTTCAAGGCTTGTAAACATATCATCTCTTACCGCATAAACAAAAACAATTTTCTTTTTGAGTGCATCATAGGAATTCAATATTGTATTCAGTTCACGAAGTTTCACAAAGATTTCAATATTATTAAACCGATCCAAATCTTCGATAAAAACTACATTATAGCCCGTTGCTTCAAAAAAGTAAACGATCTCGTCCATTTCTCTATTAAAGATCGCATCTTCATCTGATGCTGTAGTTGCTGCATTCGCTCCTGCTTTCTCCGAAAAATTGATTTCTTTTATCCGAAAGGTAGAGGCAACACGCCAGATGATATACTACCCTCTATTTCAATTTATACATTTTGATGCATCAAGGCATTCAAAATTGAAGGCGAGTAAAGTATCAAGAGAAGAAGCAAAGGTGATATAAGCGTTATCAAGAAAAGTCTTGATGCTGTCAAAAAAGCACTGG
>JAFSBM010000031.1 GCA_017437285.1 Ruminococcus sp.
CTTTATATTACCGTCATAATCTTCTTTGCACATCAGATATATGCTCGTTTCGTTTTCTATGAAATTGTCTTTTCTTTCGTGTCCGTTGCTGTCAATACCGCCGATATATTCAAGCTCGGTTGATTTCAGTATAACACTTTCAATTTTAGCAAAGTCAATTTCAAGTCCGTACTTTTCGATTACACCTATTGTAACGGCAGGCTCGGCATTAACCTTTTCCGTTTCTTCCTCGGCAGGCTGTTCAATGGTCTGCGTTGAACGGTTAAGGAACATATCTGTAATATCCTTGTAGCCTACGCTGTCGCAATAATATGCGTGTTTACCGTTATCATCATCAATGACAACTACGTCCGAAACGCTTAATGAGTGTCCCTCAAAATCCTTTGGGTGCTCGATATTGAACACTGTAAAAATGCCCTCCAGCTTATTTGCATAAGGAATATCATCAAGATTTCCGCTGTACACCTTTTCATAATTCTTCGGGTCAGGCTTCTGCCCTGCTTTTTCAAGCTGTGCATAACGCAGAAATCGCAAATCGTGATACTGTTCGCCACGGGGAATCTGATAGATTTCATAAGTATTTTTCTTCGCTTCGATTACTGCCTGTGGCATTTCGTATTCAATTCCGTATTCGTCAAGGACTTTCATAGCATTATCCATAACGTGCTTGTCATAGCTGTCTGCGTAATTTCCACGGGAAATATCTCTTTTGGCATCTCTGATACGGTTTTCAATGTCCTTTGGGGAAATATATACGTCTGCTTCAACAAGTCTGTCGATACGCTTTACAACCTCTCCCCATTTCATATCAGCTGTACATTTATTTGCTTCTCTGCCTTTAGTCAGGCTTATGCTTTTGCTGTCGTGATTGGAAGAATACCAGCTTCTGCCTACTCCGCCTGTGCCATACTCATTTTTAAGAAAATCTGCTTTTTCTTTTGCGTTATGTTCCTTCGTAAAAAACTCCTGTATTCTGAATTTTCCGCCGACAACTCCGCTTCCACTTAGAAGAAGCCAGTCCTTTTCATCTTCTGTAATAAAGTGCTTTGGCTCAAAAGCAAAATCAACATTTGTTTTAAATTCGGGATACTCAAACTTAACCTTGCCTTGATTGTATTCTGCTCTCAAATCGTTAATTCGTTCAAGCAGTTCGGCAGGCTTATGGTAATGAAAACGCATAACTTCGGGATTTCTTTCGTACATATCAATAAAGTTTGAAAGTCCCTCTGCAATTTCATTAAGCGGAGTTATTCCGTGCAATGCTTCGGAAATTTTGTCAGTAGCTTCGTAATATCCACCATCAAAAAAGTAGTCGGGAATAAAGAACGGTCTGATATTGCTATCCTGTCGGAGATAACCAAGCTTATTGGCAATATCCTTTATATCATTATTTCTTGCGTTGTCGATGATTTCCTGCGAACAGTAATTACCCTTTTCAAGCATTGCCTTAATACGCTCTGCGGCTTCTTCCCAAGAAATATGTGATTTACTTCCGCTTGGGAAAGCTGTTTCGCCTACTGCAACGGTAACGCCCTTTTCGTTAAACCACGCAGACACA
>JAFSBM010000032.1 GCA_017437285.1 Ruminococcus sp.
GAAAGGGAAAGGAGAGCCCAGAGAGGAAAACCGTAGGGGAAAAAGGGAGGGAAATGTCGACTTTTATGCCAGTTTTCTTTTTCCCTCCCTTTTGCCCCGTAGGTGTTCCTCTCTGGTGATAAATCATCCTTTTGTATTTATTATAATTAGAAAAAAGTAAAGTTTAAGATATTACAATGTAGTAGACAAATTTAATGGCATAAGGGCATAAATACTGCTTGTCGTCGTTATGCTTTCGCCGTCCGCCTTGACATACAGTATTTCTGCTCATCATTTTTGTCTACTAACCATTTTAGGGATTGGTATTGAAATTCAAGACAAAAAATGATATAATGTAATACAAGTTAAAATAAAAAAATATGTAAAAAGGGTGAGTAAATCACCGTGCTTTTTACGTTTAAGTTACAAAGAGAGAAATCTATCTTTTATAAGGAGCTAAAATGGATAACGGTGCAAGTAGCTACCTCCGTTTTCTAAATGGCGAAGAAAAAGGCTTTGTTGAAATCGTAACTGAATACAGAGATGGTCTGGTTCTGTTCATGAGCAATATCACAGGGGATATTCATACGGCTGAGGAAATTGCTGATGAAACTTTCCTTAAATTGTATATGAAAAAACCCGATTTCAAGCCGAAATATACATTCAAAACATGGCTTTATACTATTGGAAGAAATATAGCGACTGATATTGTAAGAAAGCAGAAAAAAATGATTTTTTCCTCGTTGGATGACTATTATTATATTTCGGACAATGTTGATATTGAATCGGATTACATAAAATCCGAAGACAGTCAAGGGCTTCATAAAGCTATGAAGAACCTGAAAAAGGAATATTCTCAGGTTTTATATCTGCTGTATTTCGAGAACTTCGCTGTTGCTGATGCTGCAAAAATTATGGGGAAAAATAAAAAGCAGACATCAAATCTTGTTTTCAGAGCTAAAAGTGCTTTGAAGGCTGAATTGGAAAAGGAGGGATATGAATGAACAGAAATGAAGAACGAGCATATGAAATAATAAAGCTCGGAAAGAAACTTATAGCGGAAAAACAGCGTAAAACCGCCATTATTAAGCGTACAGCCTATTCCGTTTCGGGAATTTGTGCGGCGGCAGCTATCGGTTTCGGCATATGGAATAACGATGCAATAAAAAATTCTGCTGATTTTGATAAATATAATTCATCAACTGTTGTGGAAAACTCCACGGAGCCTGCGGAAAGCGGCACATTTGTAATTTCCTCCGAAAGTACAGTTAAAACCACAACTTCAACAGCTGCCGATACTGTAAAATCTGCGGAAACAAGTGAAATCACAACTGCTGAAATAACCCAAACGCAAAGGGTAACAGCTGCAGATACAACTGCAAAAAAGACAGCTGAGGCAACAATGACAACTGCCTCATATACGCAAACTATCGTCACTATCACGCAAACGCAGCTTGCGGGAAATGTAACTGTCACAAATACGCAGACTACTAAAAAACCCACAACAATGCCGATTACCACAAATGACGAACCGACAACAATGCCGATTGCCACAAATGAAGAACCGACAACAATGCCGCCTACCACAAAAACTGAGCAGACAGCAATCGATAAAACGCTTAGCCTGCCAGCCAGCTCAACTACACTTTCTATCCAATGTACAGCAACTGTAACATCTCAATCAATATGCACGGCAACAAGTATACCTCTATCATCAAACCCAGCGGCAAGTATTCCAAATAATTCGACAACCGATAGCAGTATCTCAACCTTCACAACAACAGTTTCTGATACGGGAACTACCGTCACAAGCATCTCCGAGCCGTTCACATCTGTAACAACTGCCACGGGCGGAAATTCCAACACAACTCCCGTCCTCGAACTTATAATAGGTGATAAAGGTGAGCTTACAGACATTTTATATGACGGTGTGATTTATCACAATGCGTTGAGTACAGTCGATACCGCATATTTAGAGCGTGACAAGAGAAAGTATTTAGGCGATGTTTACTATAACCGCATTGGTTACTGTTCGGTATATTATGTCTACGACTATAAGGAACAGGGTAAACCTGCCTTGGTTTTAGCTGCCTACAAGGGCAACATTTATAGATTATTTCTTATGGAATAAATTTACAGGAGGCGTTTCCAATGGCTTTTTATAATGCATAATTAATTAAGAATGAATATATTTCAAGGAGGTTTTACTATGAAAAAAAGATTATTTTCAGCCTTTTTATCATCGGCAATAATTATGAGTACCCTTGGTTCAATGACCGGTTCTGCAATATTTGTAGGGGATACAGAGGGTTCAGAATCATACAAAGAACGTATTGAGAGTTACAACGAAAAATACATATCAAGTCCCGAAATTACTGAATTAGTGGCTGCTATATATCCCGATTTAAATGTGGAAAATGCATGGTTTAAAGAGATAGATGATTTTGATTGTACCGATTTTTCCATAGAAGTTTCACATCCCGATTATATTTCTTTTCATTCAGTAACACTTCTCAAAAATGACGAAGAAGTTGAAGCACTTGTAAATGAAATAAAATCTGAATTAGGATACGGGGATTTAATTA
>JAFSBM010000033.1 GCA_017437285.1 Ruminococcus sp.
GCATTTTTGACTGCAAATTTGCAGTTTCAACTTTCTTTGTAAAACGAAGAAAACGGCTGAATTACGGTGTTTCCGCTAATTCAGCCGTTTTAGCTTTGGTCGAGATGACAGGATTTGAACCTACGACCTTCGGGTTATGAGCTTTGCTGAGTGCATATCACCCAATGTCACCTAGTGCCATATTTCCCTAAAAATAGCCATTTTCAAGAGTCAGCTCACGATCTATAGCCTTTATATTCTGATAATTTTTCATGATATTTGGTGTACTAATTGGTGCACTTAAACGAGACTTGATTTATTCATCTGCCTCCATTGCGGAGGCATTTTTAATTTCAAATAGTCTTTAGTGCATACGTTTCATTCTTCTACAACCTTCCAGTCGGAAAGCATACGTTTTTCTGTATCAAATGATACACCAATCTTATATACCTTTCTGTGATCAGCTGCAAATGGAAGTGTATAACTCTTGTCTTCAATCTGATTAAGTGCTTCATCTGCCGTCTTATCACGCTTGAACTCAAACAGGTAGATGAACTTATCCGTTTCAACCTTGCAGTCTATGCGTCCAATAAATGTATGCATCTCACATTCCGCAAACTGACCAAGAAGAGTGAAAATAAGATAGATAACCGTCTGAAAGTAATGTTCAAATGGATCGTCTTTTGTAGTATAGGTGATTCTTGCAAAAATAGCAGTAAGCACATTCTTTACGCTTTCAAGTTCTCCACGGACGATATATCGTCTGAGAGTAAATATATCAATTCCAGAACCTGAACCACAATCAGAAATATACTCAGGCATCAATGATTCGAGAAAGCCATATTTGACTTCGTTGTTAGGAAATGCGAGGGTATATTCACGTCCGGAGGGATCATATTCAACAATAGTCAAATAACCAGTCTGATACAGGAGCGGTATAGGATCAGGGTTGTCAGCACTATAATCCTTCAACATACTTGCACTTGCATACAATGTTTTGTCTGCAAACTTCCGAATATCAAAGTCCATGGCACGGAGCTTTTTTACGAGGAAAGTCGGTGTTCCTGTTTCAAACCAATATGCTCCGAACTCTTTTGCAAAGAAGGCTTTCAGCAGGCTGTATGGATTATATACTCCCTGCCCGTCCTGATGAAAAAGATATCCGTCGTATTGCATTTTGAGCCTTTTCAGACACAGTTCTTCATCAATTTTTTGTTTATGAGCCAACTTCTTTATCTCAGGCATAAAGTTGTTTCTCAGTTCTTCTTCTGTAATTCCGCAAATTGCTGCAAAATCTTCATTTATTGAAATATCAAACAACTGATTCAGATCACTGAAAATACTTATCTTATGGAACTTTGTAACTCCGGTAATGAACACAAATCGTATATGAGCATCGCAGCTTTTAAGATTGCCAAAAAAACCTTTGAACAGAGATTTATTGCGTTCCTGCAATTCCGAATTATCGATTAAATCAAGTAACGGCTTATCATATTCATCGACAAGAACAACACAGCGACGTCCAGTCTGTTTGTGAGCGTTTATCAGTAAATTGGCAAAACGTCCTTCTAAAGACAGTTCAACTGATTCGCAGTGATACTGTTTCTCCCACTGTATAAGGTATTCAGACAATACATCTTCCATTGCATTTTCTTTTGTGTAGTCTTTACCGTTTAAATCAAAATAGAATACCGGATATGGAATCCACGCTTCAGGATTATCTTTTTCAAGCTGCTCAATAGCAAGTCCCCTGAACAGTTCCTTTTTACCTTCCCAGTATGCCTTGAGCGTTGATAGTAAAAGACTTTTGCCAAATCGTCTCGGTCTACTCAGAAAGAAAGGGATGCTTGATTTAACGAGTTTATATACATATTCTGTTTTATCAACATAAACATATTGGAGTTCTCTTAGTTTTTCAAAATCCTGAATACCGGCAGGTAAGTTTCTATTTTGATTATTAGCAGCATTCATCGCATTCATCTCCTTTATAACTAAGCTTCTTTATTGCTCAATACAACGTTTGGTATAATCTAAATAAAGTATATCATAAAATGTCATCAAACAACAGCTTCAATCAATGTCTTGTCCTTGTACTTCACAGTCTTTATCCCAGTTTCCTTATTCTTATTAAAGCTGAATGTCAGCATATATCCAGTTTTCAGTTTATATGAATCAAGATAATCTGAAAGCTGCTTTTCACCGTCTTCATTATACTTCGGACCGTGCCATATCTTTAATTCTACGATATATCGCTTGCCGAGGTAATCTATAACAACATCCATACGCCGGTTATCTCGTGTACGAGCCTCGATATAATAGTTTCCCACTCCATTGATTATAGGACGAAGGTATACAAGAAAGCATTTTCTGCCGTCCTCCTCAATGAACTTATCAGGCTTATCACCATATATCTCATGGAAATGCTCAATAAATTTACTGATTATAAGCTCAACATTGAGTATTCCATCTTTTACAAACTCCGGCTTGTCAAATACTCCTGCCTTAGATATAGGAGTAGCTCTCATTTCTTCCGAAGTCAGCATATCATTATATAGCCTTGTCTCAAATATCCTATTAGCTACTACAACAGCACCATCTTCAACCTTTACAAATCCAAACATCAAAAGCAGCTTAGTCTGTTCATGATCTGGGTTAAATGAGAATCGGTCCCCTTTAGTTAGTATCTGATAAAGGCTTTTTTTCATTTCAGGATATTCTTCAAGTCTGTTGATAAGAGAATCAAATAGAGGCGTATTCGTGGCAAGTATCTGATTTACTGCCTTTATAATTCCCTCCCCTGTCCATTCATGAATATCTTCGTCAATCAGTTTGCAGATATTTGATACAAGCACCGGATAACCTGAAGTATAGTCATATATAAGCTGTGAGATATCATCTATATCCATACCTGTATTATGATCTTTTTCATAATCAGTAAGCATACCTGATATACCGTTAGTGGTAAGGCTCATATCAACATTGAAATCTACCGCAATATTCCATGGACTATTATGTTTATGATTGGAGTCATCACGTATTTTCAGCTTTAAATTTCGAATATCATATACACCTGCAAGTATTACCGCCTTGAATGTTGGGGAATCAAATCTGTCAAGATAATAACCTCGAAGCTGTGCAAGAAAATCAAGAAATACCTGGTTATTTGAAGCCTGATCAACCTCGTCTATCATAAGAACAACAGGCTTTTCTGCCGAACCGCAGAACTGGCTCAAATTCACAAAAAGATCAACAAGATCAAGATTATCTATTATAATTTCTTCAAGCTTATTTATGGCAGAAAGAAGCTGTTCTGAACATTCATTTCTTTTAAGTGAAGCAATGAATGCCTTAATAAAAGCAACAGAGAAAGAATACTCGTCCTTAAATTTCGCTGTGCTCATCTGGCGCTGAAAATCCATTGATACAACATAATATGAATCAGCAAGATAGTTATTCAGAGCTTTCAGAGTAGTTGTTTTTCCGTACTGACGTCCTCGATTGATAACGAAATAGTCTCCCCTGTCAATCATCTCTTTGATTTTTTCAAGTCGCTCTGTTATATCAACCATATAATGCTGATCAGGCACACATGAACCGGTTATATTAAAACGTTTAGTCATCCATAGTCACTTCCTTATTACTAACAATACATATTTAAGCTTAAATAAAGTATATCATAATATTGCAAAAAATGCAAGTAGTAAGAACAATTAGTTTACGCATAATATAGGATATTAAAAAATCAAAATAATGCATATTTCAGCATGTTGAAATTTCAGTAATATGCATATTTTTCTATTTTTGTCCTATTATTACAGCAATCAACGCATTTTCAAAATCACGATTTTGCTGTTCTGTACGTTTTGGCATACCCTTGGTACGTCCACCGCTTCTGCGTATTTTGGCGGATATTGCACGAAATTCGAGAAGTCCTTGTATATTGTACTCGGTATATCTTTTCCCGTCCTGATTTAATACAATTGCCTTTTTGCTGAGGCACATTGCCGCTAAACCGTAATCCTGCGTTATGGCAATATCTCCCTCGCTTATAAGATTAACAAGCCTAAAGTCTACGCTGTCAGCACCCTTGCTGACAGTTATTGTTTCTGCTCCGTCACGATATATACTGTGTGCTGTATCGCAGATTATTGTACATTCTACACCATGTTTTACCGCTGTTTTTACAGCAATATCTGTTACAGGACAACCGTCTGCGTCTATAAAAATTTTCATATTCAATAAACCCATAATTATTTCAGAATCAAAATATTGCTCCTGAAACAAAACCTTCTAAGATTCTTCTACATCTTCCCAATAATCCTTGGCAATGTCAGCAAGGTACTCTGTGTCTTCTATTACGAATTTCATACATAGTTCTTCTGTTTCTTCGCTTTTGAAATTAATCAGATATTTTAACGCCGTACCTATCACCTGCTGTGTTTCAACACTTACAGGCAAATTCACGAACTTCTTTAAAATAGGCTCAACTTGTTTCAGATTATGACGATATAGGAAATGCATAAGCATCTGGGCGTAATATCTGGGATTCTCCTGTTTAAGAATATGCTTATAGATTTCATCTTCTGTCATATCAGCAACTTTATCATATCTTAAAACAGATTCTGCCGCATATTGCTCTGCTGTGGGATAAAATTTCACGCTCTCTTTATAGAAATCCTCCCACTCACGCTCGGTGAATCTTCCTTCACCTAACTCTGCATTATATACAGGATTGGTATTGTTTTGGGAGATTATATTTTTTATAATTTTCATACACAATACCTTTGCTATGCCTTTGATTTCGTTAAGATTAATCCGCATATTTTCATCACAATAGCCGAAACCAAAATATAAATCCTCAAGCCTTCCACCTAATCTGCCGGGTGTAATCATTATTGTATCAAGAGGCTTATGTAATCTTGCAGCAGCACAAGCTTTATGATGCCCATCAAGCAAAGCACTCATTCCACTCATAGCGTTATATGCTATAGCACGAGGAGGATTTTCTAATTTGCTGAACATATCCATGTAATGCTGAACACGACTCTCGTCATATTTGTCGGGAGATTGAGTGGGATAAAGAAATACACCGTCGATATTTGCCGCTTCATAAAGCTCTGAAATATAATATGCATCTGCGAAAGCATCGTAATATTCAAGCTTATTTGAAACATCCCAAAAGAAATTACCCTCACCGTCTGTAGGAAATGTTTTTGTATCTCTGATAAGATATACTCCGTCATTAAAAAGCCCGATTAACGGTTTTATGGTCTCGATTAAGCTTTCCAAATCTGTAAAACCGCCGTTGATATAATTGGAAATTTCAAATAATTCCGAACAATTAGCATTATCAATTCCATACCCTGCTGCAAGCAATCCACAGCAAGTCGGGCAATAACTTGGCGACATCTGCACTATAGGGATTTCATTAAGCGTCATCACCATTGGTATAGTCATGTCATCCTTATTTTCTTCTTTTGAAAGTCGCTGACATTTCAATGCTGCTTTTGCACCTGTTACTAATATAATTGTTCCGTTTTCTATTCGTCTTAATATAGTTATTTTCGCTTTGTTCATTATAATTTTTGCCCCCTTGCAGCAATGTAAGTATTGTTTAACTCATTATATCATATCTAAACTTCAAAATCAATATTTTTAAGAAAAATCGGGGCATAAAGCCCCGACGCAAATGTTATTCTACAAAATAGACATAGTTTTCTTTTCTCGGTGATGCAGGAGCAGGCTCAGTCTGTGCATAGCCTAAAATGCAGTGACCGATACCCTCGTAATCCCCTGTAATACCAAGTGAAGCAAGAATTTCTTTGCCCTCGGCTGTTTCAAATTCTTCCTTTGCACGATGAATCCAGCAGCTGTCAACACCATAAGCGTGAGCGGCAAGCATAAGATTGCCCATAACAAGGCTGCCGTCATATAGATATGTAGGCATAGATTTGTCTGCAAGAACTATAAGTACAACCGGTGCACCATAAAACGGATCTGCATCAGTTCCCATAATTCTTGCGTTCATTGCAGAAAGTCTGTCACGAAGCTCCTTGTTTGTGACAGCTATAATTATAGGCGACTGCCTATTCATTCCTGTTGCGGCATAAGTGCCAGCCACGACTATCTTCTCGATAATCTCCTTTGGTACCATATCCGACTTATAGGCTCTTACGCTTCTTCTTGTAAGCATGTTTTCAATTGCGGTCATTTTTATTTTCCTCCTCAATGAATTTAATTGTATTAATCCGTGTAAAGTAATTAGGTCATCTCTTTATATGATATTCTTTTATAGTATTCTTCCAATTTAACATCACAAACATTAATAATATGCTCTTTCTCTTCATTAGAAAGATTCTTCCACACGGTGGATTCAATTTCTATAATGCCAATGGTTTTAGAATGACGAAGCATTTGTCTATCCTCAAAAGTCTTAAACGGATGTCTAAGTATAAGCATTCTTGCAGCTTTATGCTCTACATTTTCCTTTGAAAAAATACTATCAGATTTTTCAGCTATAGTATTTCTTTTCAAACGTTCTGCATAAAATAATAAAAAGTAATTTGTTATCTCATCTATTGAAGCACAACCTTTTTCGTCAACGCAAGATAGTATTGCTTTTATAAGAACTGGTTTATATGAATGATTCATATCCATTTTATTAATTATATCAAGAAATAGATTTTTTCGATTGAAATCATTAATTATAGTCCACTTAAATTCAATTGCGGCTTTTTCCAAAGTTGATTCTTTAAAATAATATAATATCCTATTTTCGCTTAATCTTACAGATAAATCAACTTTAAGACTACCATCTTTGATTTTTGCTTCAATGGTATCCGTCTGAACATCCACACGCCTGACAAATTCTTTTAACGATATCATTCCAGCTGCTTCTTCCTGCCAATTGAATACATCAACTGCCTCAAAATCAGTAACACTAACAGGATAATCAATGAGGGCTTCCGGCTTTTCCCCTTTAGCATATAAATTTTCATCCGCTATTCTTTCAGATTGTTTACCAACAACCATCTGCCCGGGTTTATACTTTTTCAGCTTAAAAAGTCGATGTATTGAATACGGCATATTATACTGACTTGCATTATCAACAAAGTCAAATACCATTAAAAAATCTTTTCCTTCAGCAAGGCGCATTCCTCGTCCAAGCTGTTGAGTATAAAGAACTTTCGACATTGTCGGACGAGCCATAAAAAGCACTTCTGTTTCGGGACAGTCCCAGCCTTCGTTTAACAAATCACAAGCACATAAAGCTTTTATCTTGCCATTTTGAAACTTATTGAGATACTCCATACGTTCTGATGATTTCATACTTCCATTTACAGCAGCTGCATTTACTCCACGCTCTCTTATCATAGAGGCAATCTGTTCCGCATGTTTCACACTGGCACAAAATATAACTGTACGTTTCGTACTGACATATTCCATGAATGTGTCAACAATGAGCATATTTCTTTCAGGTACAAATATTTTACTTTCAAGGTCACGAATATTGTACTGTACACTATTAAAACGTACTTTGGTCAAATCAATATTTGTATGTATTCTTATACAACGAACAGGTGTAAGTTCTCCAATCTCTACAGCTGTCTGTATATCAAGCCTATGTGCTGTATTTTTGAATATTTCAATTATATCTTTTTCATCTGTTCTTTCTGGAGTTGCTGTAAGTCCTAAAGTAAATTCAGGTTTAAAATACGCAAGCACCTTTTGATAGCTATCCGCCGACGCATGATGTGCTTCGTCTATAATTATATAAGCAAACTCATCTTCATGGAAATATTCAAGATTGAGTGCAACACTCTGAATACTTCCACATATAACAAATGAGTCAGTGTCCTTTATAGAATCTCCGAATTTCCCAATAGTTACTCCCTGCCATATATTACTGAAAGTTTCATAAGCCTGATTTACAAGTTCTATCGTATGAGCAAGAAAAAGCGTTCTTTTACCATACTTTTTAGCATCACTTACTGCAGTAACTGTCTTTCCGGTTCCTGTTGCGTGATATAGCAGAGCAATAGTTTCATGACGTTTACGCATTTCTTCAAGAGACTTCAAAGCAGCCAACTGATGTCCTTTGAGCTGTAGGTTTTCTGCATTGATAGTCTTGCCACGCTGTGAAGGCAAATAATCAGCTATCTCTCGGAACAGCGGATGCGAACCTAGAAATATCCTTAGCTCGTCCTTTACAGTATCGGGCTGTATCTGCAGCTGACGAACTGCCCATCGGTAAACGTCCCAGCCGTTGTGTATCATACTATTCTGTTTTAACAAATCGTCGTAGAACTTGTTGCGTGATACAATCGAAGGATTATGACTTGCTTCATCATCAATTTCAATTGCAATTTTTCTACCGCCGTTTTGCAGAAAAAAGTCGGCATATCGGTCATTATGATAAACGTCGGTAAAATGGTACTGAGGATAAAGAAACTTTGCTTTTTCAGCTCCGAATACATCTGAAAATAACTCTATGAACAGGTTTTCCGGTATACTTCCACTTGGAGTTACAAGCCGTTCATTCATTTTTCTCCTCCACATATTCAAGATAAATTCTATCCGCAAATCTCCCACGTTTTTCTGCTTTTTCCGCACGAACCTGCTCCAGTTCAGCTAAAGAATATCCTCTCGCTTCAGCAATAGCATACATTACTTCAAGCATATCAGCAAGCTCCTCAAGACTCTTATCAGCCTGATACTCCTCACATTCCTCATTCAGCTTACGATCAAGCTCTGAAAGATATTCTTCCTGCGTAAGTGTATGTGTTATGGCTTTCTTGTTTGATTTTTCTATTATCTCAGGAATTTTATCCCTTACAAGTTTATTATGAACAATCATAATTTCACTCCTTTAAATTTAGAGATTCTGATAATTCATCCTCCATAATGTATTTGTTTTCACTCACATTTCTTATCAGCCAAAAACCACGCATAATTATTCACTTATTTTAGCTTAATTGAAATAATCCTCATCAATTTTATATATTGCTATTTGATCTGTAACTGTTGCACCAGCTCCATAGGCAAGCATTAGATCTGACAGCTTATCTCCATCAATCAATATAATGTTTTTCGAAGAACTATTTGCTTTTTTAATTGCAGTATCAGAAAAAGAAGATGTTGTAATAAATACACCTTTATTACGTTCGCCAATTGCACCAATAAATTGGTCTATTTTATCTCTTTGAACTATGTTTGTTGATTTATTCCTTTTTGCTTGAATATAGATTGTATCTAAACCAAGTGGATCTCCTTTAATAATCCCATCGATTCCACCATCTCTTGTTCGTTTGGTTACAATCCCAGAACTCTTATCATATCCATATCCCATCTTCAATAAAAGATCTACGACCATTTTTTCAAAGAAATAGGAATCATTAGCCAGAATCATATCTATTAGCTGTAATTTCATATTCTGCCTATGTTCAGTATAAGCTGCTATTATTTTTTCTTCTGGAAGCATTTCGCTAGGATCAGTATTTTGGTGATTAATTTTTGCAGATTCATACTTTTTCGATATCAAACCATAATAATTAGTCTTTCCTACAGTTTTTATAATAGTAAAATACTTATGATTTGATGCAGACGGAAAATCAAGTCCTAAACAATGACTTCTTATTTTTCCTCTAACTACTGAGAACGGGTCACGTGCACCAAACTTATATAGTTTTTTAGAAACAATAGTGCTATACACATCTTTATCAGTCATCCCATCAGGAAAATCATTCATAACCTCAATTATAGCTTCTACAATTGTCATGACTGTACTCCTTTGATCGATAGAAATATTTTATCAGAAATATTTTCTGCATTTATCCACTCAAGTATTGTAGGAGTAAGATCAGAGAGAGTTGCTGTACGCAACAAAACCTTTTGTAAGAAAAATTTTATATCATCATCAAAACGCATTTCCTTGAGTAATTCATTTGCCTGTTGTTTAGCATTTAAATAACTATTTACTGCACCTGCAGTTAAAGGCCATTTTTCACATTTTTTTATATTGGCAATGCAATTTTTCACAACTATAGGACTCGAGTGAACTGGTAGCATTATATTCAATCCGCTCAATAATTCATGGTGCTCCTTCTTAAAAAAAGTTGACCATTCTGCTGTAATTTCACTTATGAATGAATCACATTTCTTACGGAAAGAATCAGGATTAATAGCTTTAGATATTGAGAAAGTATCCTTGGAATAATTCATAATATCATGTAATTTTAACGATAAGGCTTCAGATTCATTAAAACTAAAATTTTTCTTCGCAAGAATGTAGGACTGAACCATTGGAGTTACTTTTTCGAGACTATCAAAGAACAACGAATTACGCTTAGCCACATTGACATTTTCGTTAGCAATATTTCTGTTATCGACAACATCGTCTATAATCCCTATTGTTGAATTTATTCTTTTCTGAAGCATATATCACACCTCCTCAAAAGATAAAAACAAATTTTCAAAGTCATTTCTACGTTCAGCAAATCTTGGATCTATTGGCTTTCCTTTCCAAAGACCACTGCTAATAAGTATTTTCATTTCATTAGTCATCATTTCATTTGCTTTACTAACATCTTCTGATACGCTTTTGAGAAATTCAAGAAACGGAAGTACAATACCGATTGGATTTGAAGAAAATGCAATAAGAACTGTAAGATCATCTTCACATGAATAATCAGCCTGTAATTTGCACATAGCATTAGCCAAATCAGATGCTTTATTTTTGAAATTATCGATCTCATCTTTTTGCTTGATTCGGATATTGATACCAGCTTCACAAACTTTTTGATAGAATCCTGATATAGCACTGAGCATTGACCTTATATCATTTGCTTCTACTTCATCTTCAATGTCAATATTATCAAAATATTCAAGTACTTCGATTGCCGTATTTCTTGCTAATGTAGTTTCATCTTCAACAACTTTATGAACCTTGGATATAGTTTTTAAAGTGAGTTCAAATATCTCTCGTTTATCTTTTACTGCATCTTCTATTTCATTTAATTCGTTTTTATCAAGATAATAATTGGATTTTATTATCTCATTAACTGCAGCTTTATAAAGAGGATAATTTAAAACAAAGATAGATGACCCCATTTGATTTCCTTGTATAAGATTGAAATACCTTACAGAAGAGACATACGAATCATCGTTTTTTGAATCATTAAAAATAAAATTATTAAGCTCATACCATAAACTTGAATGCCCATTATTGAATGATGCCGATGAATTCTTAGTGGTTTCTTTGGACAAAAAAGTTTCATAATCTATACGCTTCAATTTAATATTCATTGTGCCATTCAAAGCCTTCTTATAGACCTGCTCTATCATTGCAGCTTTGATATATGCGGGGATATCTTTTTTTTCAGCGTTTTTTATCACATCCACAAACTTGTTTTTATTTCGCTCAAGCCATGATGTTGCAAAATAAATAGCTGATGCTGCGTCAGGAAAATTCCATGATTTTTTACCAAGATATATCCATTTTCCAAAACATAGAAGAAGTTGATAAGTTTCATCAGTATCAGGAAATATTACAATACATTTGTCTAAAGCCTGATCCTGCCGCTCAAATCCTATTAATCGGCCACCAATAGAATCCATGAAGAGCTTTTTAGAATCAAGTGGAACGCCTTCTTGCTGCCAATTTATAGAATCATAAACAAAATTGCTTATTTCATTTCTGATTGAAACAAATCTTATCAGTTTACCACCATCGCGATGCCATGCAATTACATTTTCCTTAAATGAATCATATTCCTTCTGATTCTTAGGATCAATCTCAAATGGTTTTATACCTACAGATGGAACTGGAACAACTATCGGATCAGGTTCAATATTTACATCTACAGATATATTGGGTTGAATAGGTTTAATTACGACTGATGTTTTTGTAATTTGATTGGCAAAGTCTTCAAAAGCTAGTTCCATGAATACTTTAGTTTTTACGCCACCAATACATCCGTCATCAGTGACATCAAGAGTTTTATTTGTCCAAAAACCAACAAATGCTACAAGTCGCTTTCTGTAATTCGCCTTCACCTCGTCAGGAATTTTAAGAGAAGATACAATATTTCCAATTCTGTTTTCTACTGTTTCAGAAACAGAAGCACGCCATCCAATACAGAATCTTGGGAAAGAGGCTATATTATAGACCACCTCATTTATAGCAGGCTCAACAATATCTCTAAGAATATATCTCGGAGTTTTCTGACTCGTCATTGCTGAGTACAAGTTGATTATTGCATTCTTAGTAAACGGAAAAAGAGAAATTTTCTTTTTTGATGCAAGTATAAAGCTATCCCAATGATCATGATCTTTATCTTCATGAACAGGCATATCGTCTGAATATGCACCATTTTTTGCCCATTCATCCAATACTTCCGATTCAAGCGAAACAGCATTGAGGTATTTAGCGATAAACTGAACTAAATCGTTGTTATTTTCACCAATTGCACCATCATGAATTGTGATTTGCTTAGTTATACGATCTTTGTAGTTATCTCTGAACTGGCGATAATACTCACTTGTTGTTCCAACAACGGAAATGAGTCTGCATAAATTATCAGCTGCATTAGAACCGGTATGTCCTGTAACAAGAGCGTTTAACAAAGCTTGATTGATGCCTGTAAATGAAGTTATATCCTCAATAAGTAATATCAAGTCTTTTCCTTTTCGTTTTAATTCGCGGCGTATTTCCTTGAATATCTGCTCAAAATCACCTGGTTCAATTCCTGTGCTTGATTGAATAACAGTTTCAACAAACGAATTCATATAGTCAGTTATTTTCTGTATAAATTCATTATTATCGCCTTCCACAAGACTATTCGCAAAATCACGAGCCTTTTTATCTGCATCTTCAAGTTGATTTACAAAATCAACATCTAATGTCAAATCCTCAGGTGTAAACTGTGCTATCAAATCAAGTTCTACATTAGTGGACGAACTTGTAATCTTACTGTATATTCTTTCAATCGGACCACCTGCAGACATAAGTCTGTCCTGAAAGATAGAGTTATTCAAAAGAGCAATAAGCTTTTTACGTTTGATATTGCTAAGCGACTCACTTGAATCATTTTCAATTTCAACAATAAAACAATGATATATCGTTGATTTGAATTTAGCTTCGGTTATAGCCTGATTTGCCTTTACAAGGCGTTCATACGCCTCTTTATTTGCAATTTCTTTGACTTCTTTTATATCAAGCAACTGCCTTATAGTACCTTTTAGCGTGTTATCACTTCTCCTGATAAGTAGAACTACATCATTGTCATCCTCCCTGTTAATAAGATTAGCATAGAGCCATCTTATAAAATGAGATTTTCCAGCGCCACTTGAGCCTTCAACTATAACAAACTGGTGCTGTTCATGGTGGGCATCACCATCAAAAATATCTTTATAGACATCTTCTTCCGATCTATTCGCTTCTTCAAACTGGTTTCCTGAACGTGTGTTTACAACTATTTTGCGGAAAGGTACATGAGTAGCAAGAAAATCGCTATCAGTACTATCAATCGAATCTATACGCAATACCTGTCCAATACGTTTTGGTGCTATAGTTATATTCATTATTTCACCACTTTCTTATAACGATATGAGTTATATCGGATGTAAACTCATGTTCTTCGTTTGGGAACAAATGCCATGTTTTCTCACTATCAAGATAAAATTTCAATTCTATCTCCTTATTATCATGCATTAGTCTGAGTGCATTTGACATAGCAAGATTCAACGTCTGAGTGGTTTTAACATTTTTCAATGCAACAGCTGAACCACTGTGAAGATTATTAAGAAAATCCTCAACAGAGTATTCCTGTCCTTTCTCCAAATCACCTAAAACCATAAAATCCTTTAGTGCAGTATACATGTTTGGAAGAAATATTTTTGCAGTTTCCTGAAAATAACCAAATCCCAGAAAATTAATCCAAAATCTTACACCTAGAATAACATCTTTTTCAAGTTTTTGAGAAGAAATGTCGGTTTCTCTATTAATCATTCTTATTATTTCATTTGAAGTTGTAACTGAGCCAAATTTGAGCCATTCATCATTTACAGATAAAAAGCATGATATCATTTTATAAAAATCTGTCGTGCTATCGTAAAACACTTTAGAGATGCAAAATCTCCTAAATTCTTTGAGTGACTTTATGTCTTTCTTATCACCCGTGAATACTACTCTATCAGTATCATCATATCCTATAAGTCCAAGTTCAACCGCTGTATCAAATACAGGTCGAAAATATGATGTCTTTGCGGTGTTCAATTCAATTGGGACAAGAATACGTTCAAGCTCTTTTTCGTCTATAGGAGATTTATCTGCAACAATCTGACTTATTGAGAGAACTCTTTCAGGGATAGGCTCAGTTTTAATAGGACTGAAAAACATTATATCAACTCCTTTTCAATTATATAATCGAACTTACAAGCACCATTTACAAGCTCTGAAATATTCTTATTTCGCTTAGGGACAAAAAAATCATTGTTGACTACATATACACGCTTGTACTCTTTGTTCGCAGTTATATTAAGCAATTTAGCAGCAAGATCTTGATCATCGCCTACATAAAAAACAATACTTCCAGAAATATAATAATTGCAATTCATACGGCTAAGCTCAAAGAACTCATCATAATTCATATATGTCTGAATAGTGAACTCATTATCCTCTTCAAGCAAAGCATGAGAATAGTCCTTTTCGTATGGCATAACTATTATATCAGCACCCGCACTAGAAAGTAATTTTATCATATCTTGTGCATTATCTTTACTGATGATAAGCATTTCGTCAGTAAACCTCATAATTTCACTCAATCTGCCTTTCGCTTCTGCTAACGGATATACAATCTGTTTTTTTAATGGGAAATAATTATATTTCTCCATTTTTATATTTTCATGATTATTGCATCCAGCACAGTATTCATCAGTAAGCAGATAAACATCGTTAAACATACTTGACCAACAGCTTTTTGTAGCTTTATATAATCTACCCGTAAGTTCGTTTATTTCGTTATAAATCGAATTACTTTCATCTTCACGAATAGTGTTAAATAATTCAAGTGATGCTTCATTTCTGAACATAATACGCTGATCCAGAACATTTACAGCAAAAATATACTTATCATCAACGTAAGCAACCTCAACTATATTTAGCAATCCTGCTCTTCGGAGCAGGAGAACAACATAAACATTCCATGATATATCTGCATTGCTCGCTTCAATATAAAAAGAATCCTTTTCATTATAATCCGGCTTTACAGAAGTATCGATGATAACTTTATCAAGCTTCTTATTAGTCTTATCACTATTAAGCATACTAAACCAGCGTCCGCTTAGTTTTTCAACCGTAAGAACCTTCTGTGTCATCGATTTTGATGCATTGATATCCTCTTCAGTAAAAAGCATAATACTTAGACACGGCTGACCATCACGTCCACCTCTACCACATTCCTGATAATATTGGTTGGGTCCTGATGGAACATATGTATGCAAAACCGTACGCACATCTCTCTTATCCACTCCAACACCGAAGGCACAAGTAGCTATCATAATGCCGAATTGATCTCTTACCCATTCATCAATTATTTTTTCACGCTCACCGGAACTTGTCCTTCCCGTAAAAATACGAGTGTTTTTAAATCCACCCTCTGCTAATTCATTCTTAATCTTTTCTGCATCATCTGGAGTATTTACATATACAATCATAGGATGTGGCAACTTGTGGACAAGTTCTTTCATTTTATTATGTTTATCAGTGTATGAATTACATTTGATAATATCAAAACGCGGTTCTTTTCTTAGCTTATCGAGCCTAATTTCTATCCAACGTTCATCATCCGAATAAAACATTTTCAGATTATCTACTGTTTTTTTTACTGTACGTAGCAGATAGCAAAAATGTACGAAGTAAAGAATTATCTTTCATCAACAACTTACGAAAGGAATCAAGACATTGGAAATCGACTCTGAAAGATGATCCCCATTCAATAATAATGTGAGCCTCATCTACGACCATATTTTTGAGATAGCCACATTTATTTGCTTCAAGAATACTTGATTGAAGCTTTTTGTTTTTTATTATTGCCTCAGGAGAGATAAACAACATTTTCACCGCGTGCATAGTAAGTTGCTTTACTAATTCATCTGCATTACACCCACTATAATAATACATAATCTCATTTTGATTTTCAGGTTTAATGATATCTTGAGCATTTCTGAACTGATCAAGCATAAGTGAAATAGTAGGCACAATTATAAGTGTAAGACTATTCTCTCTTTGATATGAAATCGTCTGTGTTATTAGACTCTTTCCGCCACCTGTTGACATAGCCACAAGTGCAGTGTATCCTTGTGGAACACGCAATGCCCCCATAACAGCAAGCTGTTGCTCAACTGATTTAAATTTGCTGAATCTATGATTTGTAAGTCCATATATAAATGAATTCACTGTTTTTATTTCATTATCTTTTTCATTTGCAACAATAGATAAACCGTTGAACACGGTTCGTATAAACTTCTGGTTTACATAATCAGGCAAGTCATAATTTGCATATATTCTGC
Organism: Ruminococcus sp.; assembly: GCA_017437285.1. Taxonomy (GTDB): domain Bacteria; phylum Bacillota; class Clostridia; order Oscillospirales; family Ruminococcaceae; genus Ruminococcus. The sequence goes on from JAFSBM010000033.1 coordinate 16,549, forward strand.
CTGTAGTAGCATTAAGGATTAAACCAAATCTATTTGATACTGTAGGATTATAGCCTTCGATATGTATATCTGTATTAAAAGACAAAAGATAATTCCTCAATGCACATTCAAAATCATGTCTATTATCGTTATTCTGCCATGCCCTATATCTTCTGTAAGCATACATCATTCTGATTGCAATTCCTGACTTTACATTGTCTGAAGATACAATTGGCAGTTTTCCTGATAATACCATTGAATTATTTATCCATTCTTGGACTTTTACAATAATTTCGTTATCATTCATTTTTTATCATCCTTATATAACAGACAGAATCAAGTGTAAACTTCGGCTTTTTGAATGCACTTAGTATGATATCATTTATGCGTTTCTTTTCAGAAATATCAACATTTATTCCGAAATATTCAGAAGCAGCTATTTCTGCACTCAGTTCATTGTTTAGAGTCTCGCTAAGTGCTTTAATACGTATTTTCTTTTTAAATTCTTCTTTTACACGTTCTTTGGATTTATTATAACAAGCAGAAACTTTTTCATTCCACATCATTTTAGGATTATTCTCTTTAAACCACTCAAGATTTGATATGGCATATCTATCCTTTATGTTCAGGAAATCGTGCTTCGGTGAACGTTTGCCGTAGTTTGCAAAATAAGTTTTCATCTTAGTTACTGGAATCAAAGCTACTTTCTGCATTTCTTTTCTAATTTTCAGCTGTTCATCATCAGAATCTTCTATTGATATATAAGTACTGACTATATCTGAAGATAAAAATCCACGATATTGATTAATATGCTTTAAAGATATTCCATTCTCAATAAGAAGCAATTCATCTGGTGTCATATACCAGTTAAAAATGAAGCCCTCCCAATCAATAGGTCCTTCCAATGCAAAAGCTGAACATTTACCCTTATAAGCATTTACCGCATTCTCAACTATGCTATCAAAAATATCATCGCCTGGAGCAAAAAAATGCAGATAATCACTCTTTAGAGCTAATTGACGATCAAAAGTCCCCTGTATAATATATGGATTTTGCTTCAGTTCCTTATCTCCATTTAGTAACCTTATATGATTTTGTAATTTATTCAATTTATCCTCGATGATAATTTTCATATTTGGAGGTACAAAGAGAGTATTATATGCGGAACGAGGTGAAAACGAAGATGCCTTAAATTTCACAATATCATCGGTTAACTTTTCTGCTCTGAAACCCGCAAGTGAAGACCATGACATCATCGAATTACGGAACAATTCTGATTCACTGGCATTATATTTTTCTACAACCCTCTCAATCTGCTTATTTATATTCTGATACTGGTATGCTGTAATATCAAAATGACGTTCTTCTTTTACACGTTTTTCAAGCGATTGTATCTCAGCTATCATCTCTTCTACTATTGATGATAAACCATATTTAAAATCTTTTATTATTGCAGATTTTATTTTTTCATCAATATCATTCATTATTATCTCAAGACCACTTTGCGATCTATTGAAAATATCAAGACCTTTATTCCATATATCAGCAAGATCACTTTCTACTGTGTCTTTTGAGTATACGACAACTGATATTACATTTTTAGACTTATCTCTGCCTATACGGTCAAGTCGGCCAATTCGCTGTTCCAAAGTATTTGCACTCCACGGAAGATCAATACATATAAGTTCATCAGCCATTTGAAAATTACGTCCTTCTCCCCCCGTCTCGTCAGACAGCATAATCCTACAATCTTTATCATTCTGAAAGCGATATGTATTCAGTTCAAGTTCATCTGAATTCATTTCTGAACTAAAAAATGCACAGTTACTTTCACCAAGCATTGTTGAAAACAGCTTTTTGTATAATTTATGAGTTTCAGGAAAGTGCGTGAAAATCAAGACCTTTTTATCATAAGCTTCCTGGTCTAAATAGTTACATACTCTCACAATCCTTGACATCGCATCTGCGGAATCATCAAGAATCTTTTTAATATTCTTTATAGCTACCTGATCTTCCTTTATCCATTTTTGAGTCAATTCAATGATCTCATTAGGTATAGTAGAATTGTCTTTTATCCTGGCGGCAAATGCCGCCGAGGAACTAAAAAATGAACTTATAATCGGTAAGTATTCAGTATCAAAATTATTCTTATCTATCTCTTGTGTTTCTAACCATTCTGAAAGTAGTCCGTATATTCTGAATTCTGTATTATTACAATCACAGTCCATTTCATACGGAAGCTCTTTCAATTCACGCTTATTTGTATCCTCATGTTTTTTGCGATTCCTAATAACACACTTTTCAAGCTGATAAGCTTCACATATATAAGCGACAATTGTTTCGAGTTTGAGAACAGAGAAATTTTCAGATTCATAGTCTAATTTCTCAATATCTTCTTCTATTGCTTTATCATTCGTTCTATCTGCGATATCTTCTAAAGTCTCAACTAATTCATCAAATGCATCTTTTGTATCCTCTGTGTGTTCATTTTCTGATTCTTCAATTGCTTCTTTATAATCAGACAAATACTCAACAGCCGAATGAACTTTACGCACAATCTTATTCTGAAGCTCTAACATCGATAAAAACGATTCTTCGCTCATGCCGTAATACTTTTCAGGCTGAATTAGAGACAGTAGTTTGTGGTACTCTTCATTTCGACTCTGAACTGGAGTAGCACTTAACATTATAACATTATCAGCTGAACGGCTCAGTCGAAGTATCTTCGTATACCTAAGATTATCTTTTAAAATGGAATGCACTTCGTCTATGACTATAAAATCATAATCTTCATTAACCCCTAAAACACAACTGATAGGTATGATATCAATGAAATTGCTATTTGAATTTTCTCCATCGAATAATTTAAACTTGAATGCAAGTTCCGTTTTCCACTGTTCAACCAGAGCATCAGGAACACATATCAGTACTCTCTTTCGCTTTTTATCCGAAAGATATACTTTAATGACTGAAGCTGCCTCAATTGTCTTACCAAGACCAACTTCATCAGCAATCATATACCTGCATTTTTTCTCAGACAAACATCTCATAACTGTTTTAAGCTGATATGGCTTTAAAAATATTTTACAACCAGCAAGTTCCTTAAACCCATAAAAAGCACCATCAATGGTATGAATAGTTTTATTAACGGCATTTCTTCCAAAATACCACATAGGGTTTTGGAACTCATACTGCTTAATCTGTACAAGTGGAGATATTTCGCTGGCATTAAATGTTGCTGTTATATTTTTCTCGCAGACCTTCATAACACTCTGATTTTCAGATATAAGATAGTAATAGTAATACATATCATCTTTGTTTACATATCCATCTGCTATATGATATTTTTCTCCGTTATACTCAACTGTTGCACCGTTTAGAATTTTGCAATGCTGAAGTCTTGAAAGTGAAAGTTCCATGTCTTCAGGTATTTGATAATACTCATGAATACCTATCAGGTCATAAAATTCTATAGTTGCTGTTTCAGAGAAATTATTAATCCTAATAATCTTTCCGAGTAAAAAATCTCTCGGTTCTTCAGGATGATCAATATCTATGGCACATCTTACATACATTTGTTCTTTTAGCATATCTCCACCACCTGTCATTTTTATTGTTCTATTTTTAAGCATACATCCTTACTTGAACAATACATACAATTACTACTACGATTATCATTATACCATCTTTCTTCATCTATGACCTGTTTCAAATTGACATCTGATATTTTGCCTAACATCTCTTTCAATTCTATTATTAAAAAATCTTCACTATATTCTAGGTACTTTTTATAGTAAGAATTAATGGTTGATAATCGATTGTTTTTCTTTAATTCATCTTTTAGATATTTATAAAGATTTGATATTATTTGAGTCTTCTCAAATTCGTTAGATATATGAAAATCATCATCTAGAGCATCATACTCATCACTTATGATTTTTTTCAATTCATTTTCATTAATCCATTCACCTGCATTTTTTATATAAATACTGTTTCTAAGTATTATTCGCAAGTAAAAAATTATAAGGAACCTTTCTCTGTAAATAGTTTTTCCCTGCACAATACTTTCAAGTGCAAATTTATATGGACACATCAGATATTTAATTTTTTCCACTTCACTGAATTCAGGTATTCTATCTATTTTCCCCTTATTATATTTTAAATATGACACATAATTGTTGCTAACATCATTATGATATTTTCTTACTTTTAAACCAAGCATCTTAATAAGATGATACACCTCATTATTTTTCCCGTCTTCCGACTTAACATAGCTAAGCTTACAGCCAAGTCTATTAAATTCCAAGCCGTACAATAAAGCATATCTCTTAAAGTTTTTAAATTCCATTTTAGATTTAAGAAAAATTTGATAATTTTGTTCAAGAGGCTCATATGAATACTCAAAAAAGCTTATATCTAATGGCCATGGCAAACGCTCATCTTTAGCTGCACAAATATCCTTGTCGCTCAAACAGCAGAAATGATAACAGGTTTTATCTGCTTTTTGATGAATACTCCTGAGTATATCACCGTCTATCTGTTCAAAATCTCTGACAATCCAATTAGCACCATGTATAAGCGAGTCATCTTGGCTGAGATAAAAAGACATTGTTTGTTTCAAACAAGTAAAAGTACCTGTATCAGGAAGGTTAATCTTATTCATTCTTGCAAGAAGTTTAGATATAACGTCCTTCATTTCTTCATCTATTGAATCCATATCTCGAATACGCTTAACTATAAAATCATGTATCCTTCTATAAAAGCGGTTAAAATTATCTCCACCCTCTCCGAAATCGTCGAAGAAACTCAAAATAATTTTTTCAAGTTCTTCAATCGCTATTCTCAAGTCATCAAGATCTTCTTTAGCTATATCAAGAAAGCCTATTCTTTGAATCTTTTTATTATCTGGGGATACGTATTTTCGAAGTCTTTTAAGGCCTCGTATTACACCTTTCAATGTCATTTCCTTCTCAATATATGGCTCTACTATGTTAAACGTATTGAGAAGCTGACCGTGTCTTTTCTCTTGTATAATACCAGATTCAAGACAATCTTTTATAAGTGACATTTCATCGACTTTTACACATTCATTTTCATTATCCCACATCTCTACCGCTGCTACAAAGAAATGACCTATCGGATAGTCAAGAAAATGGCGTTCCCCAAATTGTTCTGGAAAATAAGCACGAAGAATATCATTTACCTTACCAGAAGCAGAATAAAGCTGTTCTGTCATACTGTGCAGAACTGGACTATATTTTCCCTTTTGCTTATTTACCCTCTTTGCATTTTCAAATAGTGATGCACAATACCCTGCAAATTCAGTAATATTTTCAAATTCGATCACTTCAAGGTCATTAAGTACGCCTGTTTTTATTTCACTCTCTCCATTAGACAAAGTACCAATATTATCAGCAAGGGTATTACATGGATAGCTGTCTATCATAAGCGAAACAGGCTTAAACTCATATTCATTACTGAATATTATTTTTTTATCAAACAGAGAATAGATATTAAGCCATGTCTGGTATACAGCCTTATATTGTTTTTGATAGTTAAACAAAAGTATGACTGTTTTATATTTTGCCATATCTTCAATTGCACACAACATAGCAGGAGAAAACTGATGAATTCCATGAACCACAATAGTGTTCTTACTAAGATTATCATATAGATGATCCTTATGCTTACTATGCAAAGCTTCAAGTATTAATTTATTTATTTTATCTTCATTCGTAACCCTATTGAATTTAAATGCTGTATGTTTACGCTTACTTATATACTTATAGATTTCCACAACATACTTCTGATCCGTATTCAAACGTGATACATCAAAACTCTCTGCACTTAAACCAAGTTCCTTAAATAACCTGACACACTTTACAAGTGATTTTGTATTGTATTCCAAAGAACGCCTTGCATTTCCATTCTCATCTTTATCCATCGTAAGATTGTTAATTGCATTATCGATTTCCATTATCTGCTTGACTCTGGTGTTTTCATCTTCCCAATCTGAATATAAAGAGTTTAATAGAATACGAATAGTTGTAAGATAACCTCCATTTTTCAACGATGGATAAACATCCTCCAATCCATTTACCATCGTCTGAGAAACACAGAAATGAGCACAATCTTTTATTTCATTCCAATATGATTCTCGGTTTATTTCATAAGGATTGGAATATGTGTATACTTTTATCCCCATATCTTTACATCTCCTTCAGAAGTTCGCCCCAGTTTCTTCCATTCGAATCAAGATTTTCAAACCAAATAAAGTTGTTTATCGCTCTTGTCATAGCAACATAAAGGATTCTTGATTCCTCCATCATTGTTTCTTCAATTTCAGTCTGAGCATGATAATATTCATTGTAAAACTGATCGCCATTTTCAGAAATACAGTAACCTATCTTCCCATCTATATATGTCACTTCAATTCCATTTTTCTTCATTTTATCCATTTCTTCATCAGTTCTTGGAAGAATAACGGTACCGTATTCAAGACCTTTTGATTTATGAACAGTCATGCAAACGAGTCGAACATTATTTGTATCTATGTTTATTTCTCTTGATTTAGCCTCAGTTCCGGTCATAATATAAATATGAAGCGATTCATTTATGGAATCTAATGTCAAATAAGTACGCTTATTCATTTTCGAGAGTTCTTCAAATACAAGTTCATAGTTTGCACGATAGTACTCCTGATGGTATTCATCTGAAGAATAAGCTGTCCACGGCTTGCTAGCCTCATATATCAAACGAAGCGTTTTCAGTACAGGTTCATTTTGAATATCCCTTATCAATTCGCCCCATGTCTTTCCCATTGTTTCTTTATAGAACATATCAAGACAATCAATAAAAACAGCCGTTTTTTCTTCCATAGTCTTTCCTAAAATTGTATGAACATCAAATTCCACATTAACATACCTTGAATGAATTAGATCAAAGAGATATGTCAAATTATAAGGATTGCACAGTGCAGCAGTAAGTCTGCAAAGATCTGTACTAGGTGCTAATCTATACAGATCGCTGTTATTATCACTTTCCATTGCAATATCCCTACTTTTAGCTTCTTTCAATATCTCATTTATCTGATAATTCTTTCTCGCAAGAACGGCAATAGTACGTTCATTTTTGGAAAGGGTTTTATTTTTCATTTCTTTTAAGATGCGCTGTTTTTGCTGTTCTATTATTTCAAATAATTTGTCATAGTAATCTGGTGCTTGTGTCTTTTCCGCTTGATAATATGAGTGTCTAATTATCAACTCATTCTCTGAGATACTGCTACACTTCACACCGGATAAAGCATCGAGAGATGCTTCATATTGGAGCAGGTTCTGATTTCCCATGTACGCAAACAAAGTCGCATATTTGTCAAGCAATCTCTTGTCACTTCTATAGTTGATGTTAAGTGTAAATGTAAGCCAGTTTCCATTATTACACCCCATTTTCTCAAATGCTGTCATTGTAGCTCCACGAAAACGATAGATACTCTGTTTTAAGTCTCCAACGATAAAGAAATTGAAGCCAAGCTTTTTCTGCATCGCAATAAATGCAGATATCTGTGCATCATCTGTATCCTGAAATTCATCAATAAATATGTATTTAAATTCAAAAAGATTAGTATTGAAAGCATCATCAGCAATACACTTGCTAAGGTATATCATATATTCAGACAATGCAACAGAATTGTTTTTAATAAGAAATTTAGAATATTCTTTCTCTGTTTCAACAACAACTTTCTCATATATTTTATTCAGGTATGGAATTTGCTCAGGAGAAGTTCCCCATGCATCCATACTTATCGTTTTTATGTCACAACCTTTTTCATACAATTTATTGGCTACATCAAGCATTCTTTTACGAAATTCTTCAATCCTCATTGGAAGCCTATCAAAGAAAATCGGCGATTTTTCATTTTCCTCTTCAAGATATTCTGTAAATAAACGATCAAATATCTTCTGCTTATCATATTTACCTGTTATAGTCGTGAAATCTGTTCCTATTCCGAGTGTTATAGCCGTATTTGATATTATTTCTTTTGCAAAGCTATGAATAGTAGAAATTCTCATTTTTTCAATATTTGTAACCATATCAAGATACTGCGTATCACTAGTAAGAATAAAGTAATTAATAAACAACTGCTTCAGCCTTGATTTCATATTAAGTGCTGCATCTGCGGTGAAAGTAAGCATTGCTATTTCAGCTGATGGATTAAACACTCCTGAATTTGATGCATGACTACATAGAAAAGCGATTCTTGATACCATGGAATATGTCTTTCCAGTACCTGCACCTGCTCTGACCTGAATATCACGTCCAATCTTAGCATGCTCAACATGAAATTGATTAATATTAAAACCGGTATCAGTCGCTATATCTTCCAAAGTAGATTCTTGATCATTATTAAGATGACCATTATATGCCTTAAATGAATATATATCCTTATTTTTTGAAACAACAATTGCTTCAAAATTAAACAGCGATATTCTTCCATTTTTAACGCTAACAATCGTTTTTTCGTCATCAGATATATTTATGCTCAAATTACCGCCACTAACCATAATTCGTCTTCGAGACAGAACAGACGATAATTGACTAGCTAATGTTTCAATATCTGATGTACTTTTCGTAAAAACTATTTGTTTTGTACCCTCCATATATGATCTTACTATTTCATCAATATCAGATAATGCCATATTATCCGCATAAACATAAAGGCATGAGTAAGGCGTAATATCCTGAACAGGTGGTGTTAAAACATATGAAGGCTCAAAATGATGTCTTGAAATATCATAAATTTCCCCAATCATCTTATCGTGGTTTATAAATTGTGCCTCTCTATAAACTCCGAGTATCTTACGAGTAAATGCTGACTTAGATTCAATATCTTCGCAGAAAAGCGTATTTTCAGGCTCTGATACAACATTTAAGCCAATTTTTTCATACTCAGCTTCCGAAAGAAAAGGATAACATACCATATTCATGACAAGAGGATTTGCACCATACTTTTCATTCATAATATTCTTTAATCTAAAAGCGTAAGATCTCGCTTGTTTTTTAGGAGAGTCTTCAATTTTTCCATCGGACATTTTTATTTCATCTGGTGATTCAACACAAACAATGTGACTTCTATTCCAGCCCTTGACTTCTATTATCATAAAGCCTACATCTTTAATCAACAGGCAAAAGTCAAATTCTCTGCCTTTTACTTCACGATTGAAGTAACATACTATATCTTCTGGTAAATTTTCTTTTATACATTGCCAAACCTTCTTTTCTCCTTCAAGAGTGGTCGGCATATTATCCTTCATCGTAGCCATATTAAAACTCCAGTATTATTCTGTTAGATATGAAATAAACAAATCTATATCCTCTTTCAATGTGTATTTATTTAATGATACACGAATTATCTTATTTACATCTTTACCTGCTCCGATCGCTGATATAACATGTGATGGTTCTCCAAGACTGCAGGCTGAACCTGTGGATATAGCGACATCATCACTAATGCGTCTTATAAATCGCTCATTATTGAAATCATTTCTATCAATCAAAAGGCTTATTATTCCATTTGCTCTAAAATTATCTGAAATAACAATTTTAATATCTCTAATTCCCGATATATTATTTATAAGATAATCATCCAGCTCAGCTATTCGCTTCCGATTAGTTTCCATATCACGAATTGCTATTTCAGCTGCTTTTCCAAAACCTACAATATTATGAACAGCCAACGTACCAGCTCTTATACCGCTTTCCTGTTCGCCTCCATGAAGAAGGGCAGTAATCGGCGGAAGTCCATACTTATCAGCTTTTATATATGCACAGCCTATTCCTTTAGGTCCATACAGTTTATGTGCAGATGCTGATAAAAAATCCACATCAAGTTCATGAACATTTATCGGAAATTTACCAACCGCCTGAGTCGCATCAGCATGTAACAAAACATTATGTTTATGGGCTGTTGCTGCCAGTAATCCTATATTATTAACAGCACCTATTTCGTTATTTACAAATATAAATGAAGCTAGAGCAGTTTTATCAGTAATTGCTTCTTCAAGTTTATCACAACTGACAATTCCATTTTCGTCTACTTCTATAAACGAAGCACAGTATCCCCTGTCAACACTTTTATTAGCCGAAAAAAGTGCTATAGTTGCATCTTTATTTGAATAGATCTCACCATTAAGATATTTACAAACATTTAACGTCGACTTATGTTCAGCATTAGAAGTAATTACATGATTCTTGCCATCACAATAATACTTGCTATAATCAAGAAAACCCTTGATTATAAGATTGCTACTTTCAGTCGCACCTGCAGTAAAAATTATTTCCTCACTGTCAGCACCAATAAGTCTGGCAACTTTTTCTCTTGCATCCTCAACGGCTTTTTTAGCATTAACTGCTTTATAGTAATACTTACTTGAAGGATTACCATATTCCTCCTTCAGATATGGTAACATTGCATCCAGAACTTCCTCGTCAATCGGTGAAGTTGCAGCATTATCTAGATAGATCATACCGTGTCACCTTCTCCGAGAACGTGAAGAATATACTTATCCACATTTCCTGCATGATTGTACATATCTAACAAAAGCTTGCTTCCACGGTCAATATGTGCCTTGACATACTGAGGGAAGAATTCCTCTTCCTCAAGAAAACGACCTTCAATAAGTTCAAACATTGCTTTGAAATATTCCTCATTGTCGCCTGTAATAGTTTGTCGATTAAGATCAAGCCCGTTTGAATCAGACTTAAAATCCGCAACTGAAGTATTTTCCGCTACAGACCAAGCAATTGCGTGCTTGACAAGCGTATATGGTTTATAATTCGTACGTCTCTCCAACTCCTCAAATATTTCCTGAGTTTGCTTTGACGTTTTTAATCTGAATATCATAATTAGTCTTCCTTAAAAAAGTAACCATCTGTTACTGTAGTCTTGTTCTCACTTTGATTATTTGTGAGCAAGTATTCCTTAGCTATATATGGCTTAATAATACTATAATACTCCTTATTAATCTCTTCATCGGTAGAAAGAATAACTACCTGACTGCTGATGTTAGGGAAAAATTTTGAGGATATCTCCTCACGATGATTAGCATCGATTCTTGCATATGGGGTATCAATTATAAATGGAATCTGCTTTCCTGAAATTTGTATTATTGCCCAATACAGTGATAGAATAAATATTTGCCTCTCTCCTTTTGAAAGCATATTAAGATCTATTCTCTTATATAGTTCGAATTCGTTATCGTTATTACAAAAATTTATTGCAGTTTCAAGATCATATTCTTCGTTGGTAGAGAAATATTCATAAAGCAGTTTCACACTTTTTTCTCCAATGATTTTGTAGAATTCCTTAATTCCAACATTGGCAATTAACGCTCTAAGTTCTATTATAGAAAATGTTTGTTTCTGATATAAATCAAACTTAAAATTTTCAGAAATATCAATTTCAGAAATAAGATTATCTTTACGATATATCTGCTGTAAATTTTCTATAATTTTCTTTGAAAGTTGCTTTCGTATACTACTCATGCTTGAATTAATCAATCTTTCCATCATAAGAGAAATATTATTACTCAATTCGATAGCATGCTTGTCTTGCGTATTAGTGAGAATCTTTTCTCTAATAGTTAATGAAGCTGACATCAACTTCTGATATTCTAAATTCAGATTTTCAAGCTCTATCTGTTTTTGCTGATTTTCAAGTTCGATTATCTCAATCCTGTGTCTGGCATTAACTATTTCATTAGTATACTTTTTAGCATCTTCTTCAGAAAGTGAATTTTTAAGTTTTTGTCTGTTAACAGATATTTTCTTTACAACCGCATCTCTTTCTTTTATATTGTCTATCAACGCCTTCTCATCAAATGAAGTTATAACATCTGCAAGATTTAACAATTTTCCCATTTCGGCCTTTGAAAGATCCAATATCATATCATTTACGACAGCGCTTGTTACTTCAAATTTTTTGATTATACCATTATAAATGGTATTTGAAATCTCTTTAGGATTATCTGATTTATCAACTATGATGCTTTCAATATATTCCTTCGACAGCATATTTAAAATATATTCATGTATTGATGCCTTTTCTTCATATTTTATTTGCTGTTTCATAGGAATTATAAGATTATTCATAATATAAAACGGCATAAGTTCTTCAAAAAAGCATTTTATTTTACGCGTAAGGCTTTCACGTCTTTTATCAAATTTTGATATTTCTTCTTCTATTTCTTTTACTTTTTCAGGTGGTATTCCTCCAGAACGAATGAATTCAGCTTCACGTTGTTCAATAAGAACACCTAATTCTTCCTTTTCTTTTTCGTTATATGCTATATCCGATTCGCATTTATGAATGCTATGTTCAATTTCTGTCATTTTTCGTTTAAGCATAGTGTATTCTTCATTAAGAATCTTTTCTTCAAAATTTTCATTTCGTCCATTATAATTTTTACAAAAATGCTGTAATATTTCAAAATCATCTATACCACACATGGTAAGCATTGCATTCTTTACATATTTATTGTAACTATCAGATGAAAAAATATTTCCGACTTCTTCTCCATCGAAAAGAAAAAAATCAAATAGGTCTTTGGGTATAATATTAAGAATATAACTTTCAAAAAGATTTCTTTCAGTTTCCTCAAGAAGTTTTTTTCCTTCAAAGACATTATATTTTTCTTCTATTTTTGATTCGACAATTGTCCATTTTCTTTCGATTTTGTAGTATTTTATTTCTCGTTCCTTTTTTATTTTCACAGTAATTGCTACACCAGAGGAGAAAGAATGTGCTTGAAACGCCTTATCGTTTATATAACTTTTGATTTTTTTGCTATAAAAGGCGTTATTGCCTGTATATCCAAATGCTAATGGTCCGTATAATGCAATTTTTATTGCTGTAAAAATTGAAGTCTTACCTGCTCCATTCTGCCCACCTATAAGAATTATAGACTTATCTCTCTTCACGGTAAAATCTAATTTATTTATTCCTTCGTAAGAACTAAAATTCTCAAGTATCAGGTTTGTTATCTGCATTGTCTATCTCCCTTAATATATCAAAATGAAGCCACTGCTGATTTAGAAGCTTTTCTATCTCTTTACGCATTATCTTTGGATTGGAATAATTTTTGTTTTGATGAACCGATAGTATAAGATTTCGTACTAACTCACTTGGCACACTATATTCTTCACACATATCTTCAATAGTATTTACAATCTCTGAATCAATCAAAGGTTCTTTATAGCTGTCCCAAGGAAGTTTTTCACCTGTAATACCATAATAAAGATCAACAAGTACTCTTCTTGATAGATCTTGTTCACGATCCCAAATTTCGTCTATTGCTCTTAGTTCATCCAATGTAATAAGTTCATAATTAATAACACGCTGAGTTTCTAATAATTTCGTAAGTATTAATTGTCGTGCTTCCCAAGTAAATGGACCATAACCTTTATTACCATGCTTATCAGCATAAACTGTACCGTCACGGTGTTTCTTTTCTCTGTATCTATCAAGATCTCTTATACTCATTAGCCATGATCTAAATTCAGCTAATGGTATTAATTCTCTATGACCTGATTTTATGAAACCATTGAGTGATTTATCATCTTTTACTACAGTACAACACCAGCAACCAAATCTTGATTGACCGCAACTTTGAGTTTGACCTGAATTTATCATTCCTGCAAATGGACACTCTCCGCTATCAGCATCTGAATATAGTGCAACAAGTTCACTATTATCAGAACCCCATGGAGTTTTTCCATCGTTATGTTCTAAAAGAATCTTCCAAACATCATCTGTTGTAAGTTCAACAATAGGATTGTATACATAAGCATTTTGTATTGTCTCATGTCTATTCAACATCCTGTTGATAATTTCTCTACCTTCTATTCGCCGTTTTCTTGCTATACTTTCAGCCTTTCTTACGCCCAGTAGAACAACAACTTCTTTGTTCTCCTCAGACATAATAGATTTGATTTTATCAGCACTCGGTTTTATTTTCAATCGATCAGTACACCATCTGAAAGTTCCATTCATTCTCGGTGTGGGAAGCCCCTTCCCAATTATATTTGTCCAGTAAGTATTATTATATTCCGGGGTTACCATACACGACTTTATCGGCAATCCATCCCGAGATGCAGCTTCTCCAAGCATAGCATTCATTTTGCTTAAATATATTTTTATTAACGGATTCTCTATTAAAGTATCCGATGAAACAATATACACGTTCTTGTTTCTCTTTTCATGATCAAGGGTTTTCAACATTTCATAGACAAGTTCTACAACTGTAGTAGAATCTTTACCACCACTATACCCTATTATCCATGGTCTATTATCAGACTGATAAACATATTTTATCTCGTCCAAAAGTTCTTCATAAGAATTTTCATTAAAATAGCTATTCATTTCTCTTATACCATTTCTTTTAAAATTGTATAGTTATACATATTATATTTTACCATATTTTGTGGATTTTGTCAACCAAAATCAAAAAACATATAAAATAACAAATATTTAATTATCATTCGATATTAGAATAAAAATACAGCCCTGCTGTCATACACAAAACAGCAAGGCTTTTATATAGATTACACCCCTGCCTCCCATTCGAGAAGCATAAGAGTTTTATAGTAACTATTCAGTCCCCCAGAGAATTCAACAATGTTGAAAGTAAAAGGGTGGAAGAAAAAATCGTGAATTTGTCAATTTACAATAGTCCTGTAACGATGCAAATCTCACAAGAGCGGTAAATGGTTCTATTTGGGGAGGCTTATGTAATTGTGGGCAGGTATGTGTCTCATCTGAGCGTTATTTTGTTCAGGAGCAAGTGTATGATA
>JAFSBM010000003.1 GCA_017437285.1 Ruminococcus sp.
AATTTTTCGCCCGCACCGGAGATTTTATCACCGACCTTCTGCATGGTTGCACCGGCGGCTTCCAGCTTAGCAAAAGCTGTATTTGTCCGGTCTGCTTCATTTTGCAGATTGCGGAGTTCGTTCTCCGTTTCGATGATTTCACGCTGAAGTGCGTCATACTGTTCCTGCGTGATGTCACCGTTCGCAAGTGCCGTATTTGCCTGTTCTGCTGCAGTTTTGAGGGTATCCAGCTTTTCCTTGGTAGAAGTGACCGCATCTGCAAGCAGCTTGTGCTTCTGGGAGAGCAGTTCGGTGTTGGACGGGTCAAGCTTCAGCAGCTTTTCTACATCTTTGAGCTGTGTCTGGGTGGTGCGGATATTTTTGTTGACACCTTCCAGAGCCTTGGAAAGTTTGGTGGTGTCACCGTTAATCTCAACGGTGATGCCCTTGATTCTGTTTGCCATGGGGTCACCTCCTACATCAGGGCATAAGAAAAGCAGCCCTGAAAGGACTGCTGTACTCATTGAATATTAAACTTTTTCCTTATGTCTGTACCTCTTTTTGTGGGTTTTACTAGCTCGTTATCAAGTGTCCTTGTTAATTCATAGCCTTGTTCCGAAAGTTCTTTTTTCGCTATGGCAACTCCATCCACCTTTTTACTAAGAAGTGCGTGAATAATTTGATTACGATTTTCCCTCCATGGATCAAGCTGATTTTTCAAAAAGTCCAATAATTCAGCTTTTTTCAAATTATTCATCTTTCTTTGAAGTGCTATCATATACCCAATGAGGATACGTCTTTTTCTTTTTTTGCCTTCATTTTGCCTATCGATAACAGCTTTAGTATCAATTTCAATTTGCTGAGCTGATTCGGCATCTAGCTCTAATAACGCTTGAACAATATCCATTTTCACTCGAATATCCTTCACTTTTATTGACGTGTCTTCCGACTTATTTAGTAGTGTACGAATAAAAGGATACACTGATTTATTTATTTCAAGATTTTCCTTTTCTCTTGAAACTATCCCGCAATAATGAAGGAAAGATACAAGTCGATCTTCTATAATTGCATAACCAATTACCAACCCTTCAAGATAAAACTCTTGTGTCAGAGCTTTTTTATATCTTGAATACTCAATTCGATATGCATTTTGCTTTTCTTTTCCTGAGGTTATTCTCTCCATTTCAGTCACCCTTTTAATTAAGATACAATTATTATACCATATCCTGTCGAAAAAGTAAAGCATCAGAAAGAATCAAAATCACCTTGCGTGGCTTTGTAATCATACTCCGCCTCATCATTCTCCCGTTCCGTAAACATATCATTCACAAGTCCAATCGACAGCAGATCCAGATCCGCCATCGACAGACCCAACTGCACACAACGGAGCAGAAACAGCGGCGTCGTCATTTCGCGGTCAATCGGACGATGTTTTTTTTAGACTCAACCTGCGTTTCGATGTTCAGCCCCCACAGTTCAATCAGCTGGGGAAGAATCTCATAAATGGAGAACGTGTTGAACTGTTCCAGCCATTCATCGGGAGAAGCAGGAACACTATCGGGATCAGCGTGCTTCGCCATGATATAGGCGATATTCTCGAAAACCTCAAGGCTTTCGATACTGAGTTCTGAATTCTGCTCATCGTCCTCGGATACAGACTTCTGCAAAGCCGCAAAATCCTTGTAAATGTCACGCCCGAACTTCAGACGATACAGGCGAGGTACAGCGGCACTCGCCTTGAACGGCACTTCCAGTCCGTCCACCAGAATATTTTTCTTGATTGCCATCGCTGTACCTCCTTAAGATTTGGTTGTAGTAGTAGCCGCCTTTTTCTCCGAAGTATCGGGGTTATACGGCATCTTGTACCAGTTGTTGTATGTCGTTTCATCGGTGGACTCACAGGTCTTTGCCTTGACCAGTCCCGTCGGGAGAGCCGATGCCGTCAGTGACAGGGTTTCTGTTTTGACCTCGGTGGAATCTTCCTTGGTCTGTCCCTCCGTTGCAGGACGGCTTGCTGTGCAGCAGTACAGCACATGACGGATCTTGTGCTTATCGCCGCTGAATTCAAACATCAGTGCAAACTGTGACGGTTCTGCGTCATTCTTTTCTACAAGCACACCGTTGTTGTCAAGGATTTCTCCCAGAATTTCGGTGGCAAACTCTGTTGTAACAAGAGCAACTTCAAGGTCACCCTCATAACCGGAATTGTTGTTGATGACATAGTAAACGCTGTCATCGGCATAAAAATTCTCGTTTTCGCCATTCGCATCAATGGAAAGCGATACCGCACCGGGCAGTCGCACTGATTCACCATACACAGGTACAGTCGGCGTTCCGTCAGGGTCAACACCCCACTGGATAATCTTTGCCCAGTGAACATTATTCAAACCGAACTTGACTTTGTTTCTGTTTTTCGCCATATTCCTTAAACCTCCATTTCATAAAGCACTTCATAGAGTTTTTCACTCTCAATCCATGCTTCTGCTTTCGTAAAATATATCTCATGCTGTGTCAGCACGGCTTCGATTTCTTCCTCCATTGCAGGATTCTTCTTGTCGGTGTACAGTTCAATATCCAGCTGCTTGAAGCTGTGATATGCAATATTATCCGCCGAAAAGGTGTCTTCACCTGGAGTAAGAAACAGAAGAAAAGGCGGTGCGGGACTTTCACCCTCTGCAAAGTGATGATACGCATAGGGCAGCCCCATTTCCGCCATCATGTCATTGATTTCTTCGTATGTCACGATAATTCCTCCGTAATCAAGGACTGCAATAACTCTGCACCATGTTCCTCGGCAGGTGTAATATGCGGCTTACCCTGCACACGACCGCCATTGCGTTTCGCATGACCCTTTTCAAGAAGATGTGCCAGCTGATAGCGGTTCTTGGAATGCACCGTCATCTGCAAGGTGTGGCTGTTTTCCTTGACCTTTTTTGTCGTCCAGCTTTTGCCGTAAGCACCTGTGTCCTTCGGAGTGGCAGCGGCGATTTCCTTTTTCACCGATGTTGCTGTCTTTTTGACAGCCTTTTTCATTGCATCATCGGCAAGCTCTGCATATTCCTGCAAACCTGCCATGATTTCATCGGCAAGGTCGTCAATAGATGTCATCGTCACCGCCTGCCTTTCTGACTTCACATACAATATTGAGATAGTCGTTTTTCAGATAATCGGGAGTGACGGATTTGATGTCATATACACTCCCACGGAACAGGATTTTATGGGTAGTGGGATTGACGCACCGCAGAAAAGCACACTGCCGAACCCCGAATGACAAGGAATGAATTTCTTTTGTGACTCCTGTATTCGTGGTTTCGGCAGAGCTTTTCACAGTAACGCTTGCCCAGCAGGAATAGACCTCGTCCCATTGGGATGTATGATTTCCGATTTCATCAATGACAGTACGGTTTTCAAGGAATGTGATACGCTGATTCATCTTGCTGAAATCCATCAGATAATGCCCTCCCGCTGTGCAAAAAGAATGGAACGCAGGCTCATCGTCAGTCCGTGATAATCGGGATTACTCCTATTTTCATACAGATACCCCAAAGCAAAAAGCACTGCTGTTCGGGTTGTATCCTCAAACCTTGTGAATCGTTCCTCGTCCATACGCCCAACATCTTTTACAAGACATTTCGCCGTATCAAGAAGAGAGAGGATGAGTTTGTCATCCTCCTCATAATCGACACGGAGATAGTTTTTCGCCTCATCCAGTGTAATCATCACATCACACCTTTGCGGTAGAAGTGCCCTTGATTGTCAGCGTCTTGACTGCCTCAGGAAGGATCAGCTTGCCGTCCACACGCTGGGATGCAAGGAAACCGACCTGACCGTTCATCGCAAACAGCTCGTTGAGACGCTTGAGACTTCTGCCCTGTCTGTCAGCTATCCAATAGTACGAGAAGTCGCCGAAAGCGATAGCCTTACTGCCTGCATCGGGAGTGGGTGCATACACAGAAGTCACATAGGGGCGGTTAAGAATTGTGTCGGGAACACCAGCTGTCACAGAAGGCTGCCAGATGTACTGACCATTGCTGTCCTTGACCTTGCGGAGAGCCTTGACTGTCTGCTCATTGAGAACCCACACTGCCTTCTTGCGGTAGGGACTCTTGAGGGAGTAAAACAGCTCGATCATGTCGTCAAAAGTGATGGCGGCACCTGCCGTAGTCGCACCGTTTTCTGCACCGCCTGTGGCAGCAAAAATGCCTGTAGGCTTGCCCTTACCGTCACCGATGAGGAACGCTTCTTCTTCCTTTGTGCCGATTCTGCGTGCAAATTCCTTTGCAATGTAGGACGGCAAATCAAATACGGAATCATTGAGAAGCTCTTCGGAGATTTTGATTGCAGTACCAACCTTGTAAGCAGAAAGTGCAATCTGACCGAATGCGTCATCGGAGAGGGAATACGCCTCTTCCTCCTCCATCCAGACTGCTTCGCCCTTCTGGGTGATGACGGGAATTTTTCTGTCGCCATGAGCCGTCTGAATTCTTGTGGCAAGAGGACGGAATACATTCTCTTCTTCAAGTGCTGCAATGAGCTTCTTTTCAAACTCATCCGGCACGAGATAACCGCCCTCTGTATCCTCGCCGATCTGGAGAGCGTTTCTCACATCCGCAAAATTACGATTGCGGACATTGTTCCAGAATGCCTTGCTGTATTCGGCAGTTGCGGTAGAGGGCGTTTCGGGAGTGTCGATGTGTGTGCCGGGCGTGGTCACAACAGGCGTTGTGGTTGCAGCACTCATCTCACGGGCAAGCTTCTCCTGACGCTCAAGGCGGTCAATTTCCTTGCCGAGATCAACGATCTGCAGTTCCATGGCATCATAGGTCTTGCCGTCCTCCTCGGAGAGCAGACCGCTTGCATTTCTCTTGGAATCGAGGAAATCACGGGCGGTATCCCATGCTTTCGCTCTCTTTTCTCTCAGTTCCTGAATTGTCATAATATATCAGCCTCCAATCAATTTTTCAGCAGAGCCAGACGCTTGTCCAGCTGTGCAATGGGTACGGATTTATCACACGCAGAAATTTTCTGCATGAAAGAA
>JAFSBM010000034.1 GCA_017437285.1 Ruminococcus sp.
ATGGGATGAATTTGTATATGCCCTTTAGGGCATATCTAAAAACCCCTTTTGAGAAAAAGCAGTTATGTACGTCATCTGCTTTTCCTTTAACCAAACGGATTTTTAGAGATGCCCTTTACAAATTGCGTAATATGTGTTATAATTAGGTCATAATGAATTTTGGAGGAAATGAAATGGAACAGGTAAAAATTGACCGTATAAATGAACTTTCACGAAAGTCAAGAGAATGTGGACTTACCGAGGAGGAAAAGGCTGAGCAGACAGCTCTCCGCAACGAATACCGTCAGGCTGTTGTGGGAAGTCTTAATGCAAGTCTTAAAAATACATATATAATGACACCGGACGGAAAAAAGCACAAGGTTAAACAAAACGGAGGAAAATAAATGACTGACGGATTGTTTGAAATTGCTGTAAAAGCAGCGAAAAATGCCTATTGTCCTTATTCGGGATTTCACGTTGGTGCGGCACTTCTTACCGCTGACGGGGAAATCTACACAGGCTGCAACGTGGAAAATGCCTCCTATTCAATGACGGTATGTGCCGAGCGTACAGCCATTTTCAAGGCTGTATCCGAGAGAAAGAAAAATTTTTCCGCAATTGCCGTTGCAGGAAGTGCTGACGGCGATTTCAGCAGAAACTGCACTCCCTGCGGTGCTTGTTTACAGGTAATGAGTGAATTCTGCGGCGGAGATTTTACAATAATTCTTGCTGACGGTAAGCATAAGCTATCGGAATTTTTCCCTGTCAGCTTCAACAAGGAGAATTTGAAATGAACTTGAAAGAGAAAATAGAAAAATATCTTATGGATGTGCAGAAACCCTCACGCTATATCGGCGGCGAGGTGGGCAGCATTGTCAAGGATAAAAATTCCGTTGACGTAAGCTTTGCATTCTGCTTTCCCGATACATACGACATTGGTATGTCACATATCGGTATGAAAATTCTTTACTCCCTTAAAAATGCAAGGGAGAATTTCCGCTGTGAACGCTGCTATGCTCCCGATGTGGATTTCGAGAAGATTATGCGTGAAAACGATATTCCCCTTTATTCTCTTGAATCCCTTGAACCTGTCAGAGATTTCGATTTCATAGGCTTTACAATGCAGTATGAGCTGTCATATACAAATGTGCTGAATATGCTTGACCTTGCAGGAATTCCCATTTTTGCCAAGGACAGAACAGCTGAACTGACGCAGATTGTTGTGGCAGGCGGTCCGTGTGTGTGCAACCCTGAACCGTTGGCGGATTTCTTCGATATTTTCATTCTGGGCGAGGGCGAGGAAGTTAACCTTGAACTTATGGATTTGTTCAATGAGATGAAAAAGCAGGGTGCAAGCCGTCTTGAATTTCTCAGAAAAGCCGCACAGATTGAGGGAATTTACGTTCCTCAGTTCTATAATTTCGACTATAAAGAGGACGGCACAATTGAGAAAATGACCGTGTCGGAAAACGCTCCCGAAAAGATTACAAAGCGTATTATCAAGGATTTCGACAATGTTTTCTATCCCGAAAATTTTGTTGTACCTTTTACTGAAATCGTTCACGACAGAGTATCTGTTGAGGTACTCCGTGGCTGTATCCGTGGCTGCCGTTTCTGTCAGGCAGGTTTTATTTACCGCCCGTTCAGAGAAAAATCTCCCGATACAATTTATAAGGAAACTAAGTGCCTTTGCGAAAATACGGGCTATGACGAGGTTTCCCTTGCATCTTTAAGTACAAGCGACCATTCGCAGATTGACGAAATGCTCACAAAGCTTATTGACTACACAGCAGGGGAGCGTATTAATCTTTCACTTCCCTCTCTCCGTGTGGATAATTTCACAGAGGAGCTTTTGGAGAAAATCAAGAAAGTCCGCAAAAGTGGTCTGACTTTTGCCGCTGAGGGCGGCACACAGCGACTCCGTGACGTTATAAATAAGAATGTCACAGAGGAAGAAATTATGAGTACCTGCAAAATTGCCTTTGAGGGCGGTTACAGCAGCGTAAAACTCTATTTTATGATGGGACTTCCGACTGAAACAGATGAGGATATTGTGGGAATTGCAGAACTTGCACAGCGTATTCTCGACCTGTACTACAGCATTGAAAATCGTCCCAAGGGCAGAAGTCCGCAGATTTCCGTAAGCTGTGCCACATTCGTACCAAAGCCTTTCACTCCGTTCCAGTTTGAGCCGCAGGATACCCGTGAGGAAATCGAAAGAAAGCAGAAATTGCTCCTTGATTCCGTAAAATCCAAGAAAATCAAGGTCAGCTATCACGATGCCGATGTAAGCCGGCTTGAAGCTGTTCTTGCAAAGGGCGACAGACGACTCTGCAATGTTGTCTATACAGCGTGGAAAATGGGCTGCAAATTCGACAGCTGGAGTGAGCATTTCAAGTTTGATGTATGGCTTGAAGCCTTTGAAAAATGCGGTGTTGACCCTGCATATTACGCTAACAGACGTGCTGAATATGACGAAATACTGCCGTGGGATCACCTTGATTATATGGTGTCAAAGGAATTTTTCATCCGTGAAAATAAAACGGCACACAATGCCGTAACTACGCCCCATTGCCGACAGAAATGTTCAGGCTGCGGCGTAAATAAAGCTGTTGGGAGGGAATGTTTTTGTTAAGACTTCGTGCAACATTTAAAAAGACAGGCAGGGCGAAATATATTTCCCACCTTGACCTCAATCGCTGTATGCTCCGTATTTTCCGCCGTTCAAAGCTCCCCGTATGGTATACCGAGGGATTTAATCCCCACCCGTATTACAGCTTTGCCCTTGCACTTTCTCTGGGATTTGAAAGCGATTGCGAAATTATGGATTTCAATATTACCGATGACAATATGCCCCTTTCCGTTATAAAGGACAGGCTCAACGAGGTTATGCCTGAGGGTATGGGAATTGTTGACATTGCACCTCAGAAAAATAAAATCACGGTTATTGCAAAGGCGGAGTATGAATTCGACCTCAAAGCCGATGATGTACAGGGAGTTTATGACGCTGTTGAAAAACTTCTTGCCGCAGATGAAATTCTCATTGAGAAAAAGACGAAAAAGGGTATCAAGACTGTTGACTTGAAACCCGATACGGAAATTGTATCCCTTGAAAAGACTGAGGGAGCAGTTCATATGGTTATGCGTCTGCCAGCGGGAACAAGGACAAATTATAATCCGACACTTTTTGTGGAAGCGTTGAGAAAATCCTGCGAAATTCCATTTGAAATGGCAAATATCCGCCGTACAGGAATTTTATGTGAAAATAATGAAAAATTTTCTTGAAAACACTTGCATTTTCCGAAAAAGTATGATATAATTATAAAGCATTTGTAATCCGTCTGCTTTTTGCAGATGAGGGTTAATGCCGAAAGACATTAAATCGAGCAGTCCGCTGCCTTATAGTTCCTGTCGGTGACGGAACAAACGTGCCTTAGGGCAATGATTTTATTCCTGTGTTTCCGTTATGCTGAAACGGATTTCTCAGGAGAGGTAAGAATGTTCGGAAATTTTAGGAGGATTTTAAAATGGATGCACTCAAATTAATCAGCGGATCAAGTATGAAGGAAAACGCACCTCAGTTCAACGTAGGTGACACTGTTAAGGTTCACGTGCGTATTCAGGAAGGTGAAAAGAGCCGTATTCAGATCTTCGAGGGTACTGTTATTGCTAAGAAGCACGGCGGCATCAGCGAAACTTTCACAGTTAGACGTGTAGCTCACGGCTGTGGAATTGAAAGAGTTTTCCCACTCCACGCACCTGCTGTTGATAAGGTAGAAGTTATCAGACACGGTAAAGTTCGCCGTGCTAAGCTCTACTACCTCAGAGACAGAGTTGGTAAGGCTGCAAAGGTTAAGGAGCAGATTCGATAAGACTGTGTTTGAGTCCGTTACCGTCGGTTATACGACGGTTCGGCTCCTATCCATGGGGACTTTATGTCCCTTTTTTGCTATAATTTCGGCTTTTAATACGTACTGCCAATATTGCCAGTACTTGATTGAGAGGATATATAATGGAAGAAAATATGGAAAAGCTTTCAGCAGAGGAGTCTGCAACTACTGAAAATGAAAGCACACCTGCGGAAATAAACGAAGCTGAAAATACAGCTGATGAAGCAAATGAAACGAAGAAAAAAGGCACTTTTATCAAAGATGCAATTGAACTTATTGAGTCTACTCTTGCAACCATTTTTGTTATTGTGCTGATTTTCACATATATTCTTCACCCTGTAAATATCAAGGGACACTCTATGGTTCCCACACTTAATGAGAATTTTTACGGTGAACGTGAAACCAAGGGCGAAACAGATAAGGTTTTAATGAATACAATATTCTTTGATGTTAAATACGGCGATATTCTCGTAATTAACAACGATAAGAATTACCTTCTCGATGAAAACGGCGAGCCATATCAGCCACAGTTAGATTTGCCGCTTAATGATTGTATCATCAAGAGAGTTATTGCTGTTGGCGGTCAGACGATTTCAATCGAAAATGGTCAGGTTACCGTTGACGGCGAAGTGCTTGACGAGCCGTATATCGCAGCAAATTCATATACACGGGATGAAGGTGCATTTGGCGATCAGTACCCGATTACTGTTCCCGAGGGCTATTACTTTGTAATGGGCGATAACCGCAACAATTCCACAGACAGCCGTGCAAGGAGAGTTGGACTTGTAAAGAAAGATCAGATTTACGGCAAGGCAATTGTAAAGTATTCACCCCTTAATGAATTTGATATTCTCATCGGTTCTCATAAGGGTTAATTGCAATATCTCTGATTGCCAATATATTGAATGAGAGGTTATATAATGGAAGAAAATATGGAAAAGCTTTCAGCAGAGGAATCTGCATCTATTGAAAATGAAAGCACACCTGTGGAAATAAATGAAGCTGAAAATACAGAAGCTGCTGTAAATACAGCTGATAAAGCAAATAAAAAGAAGAAAAAAGGCACTTTTATAAAAGATGTAATTGATATTATCGAATCTACACTTGCTACTGTATTCGTAATTGTACTTATTTTTACTTATATTCTTCATCCTGTAAATATCGTGGGACGCTCAATGGTTCCCACACTTAATAAGAATTTCAACGGTGAACGTGAAATCAAGAACGAAACAGATAAGGTGTTTATGAATACGGTTTTCTTTGATGTTAAATACGGCGATATTCTCGTAATTGACAAGGATAAGAATTACCTTCTCGATGACAGCGGAAAGCCATATCAGCCACAGTATGATATGCCAATTAATGAGTGTATCATCAAGAGAGTTATTGCTGTAGGCGGTCAGACTGTTTCCATTGAAAACGGCAAGGTTACCGTTGACGGCGAAGTGCTTGACGAGCCATATATCGCAGAAGATGCTTACACAGAAGATGACGGTGCATTTGGCGGCCAGTATCCTATCACTATCCCTGAGGGCTATTACTTTGTAATGGGCGATAACCGCAACCACTCCACAGACAGCCGTGCAAGAAGCGTGGGACTTGTAAAGAGAGATCAGATTTACGGTAAGGCAATTATCAAGTATTCACCTCTTGAGGAATTTGATATTCTTATAGGTTCTCACAAGGGTTAATCATGTATCTATGACTATGCCTTATTCGTAAGGAGGATAAATGGAAAATACTGATATAAAAACAATACAATGGTTTCCGGGACATATGGCAAAGACAAGACGTGCAATTACTGCCAATATGAAGCTTGTGGATGCCGTTGTGGAAATCATTGATGCACGTACACCAATGAGCAGCAGAAATCCCGAAATTGATTCTATGACAGGCTCAAAGCCGAGAATTGTGCTGTTGAATAAGTGTGACCTTGCCGACAGCAATGCAACTTCGGCTTGGGTAAATTATCTCAAAAAAGAAAATGTGACTGCTCTTGCCGTTGACTGCAAATCGGGAAAGGGCATAAATAAGCTTATGCCAACTCTTAAAGCAACGGTGCTGAAAGAGCTTATGGATAAGCGTGAGAAACACGGAATGACAGGTGCGCCTGTCAGACTTATGATTTTAGGTATACCCAATGTGGGAAAAAGCTCCCTCATAAACCGCCTTGCAGGAAGTAAGCGTGCAAAGGTTGAGGACAGACCGGGAGTTACCCGTGTAAAGCAGTGGGTTAAGCTTAAAGATAATACGGAATTGCTTGATATGCCAGGTGTGCTGTGGCCTAAATTTGAGGACCAGTCAGCGGCAATAAGACTTGCTTTCACAGGTGCAATCAGCGATGATATTCTTGATATTGAAACTCTTGCAATGAAGCTTTTAAGCTATCTTGCGGAGAATTATCCACAGTCACTTGTTGAAAGATACAAGCTTGAATTTGACGAAAACGACGACGGACTTGCCCTCCTTGAAAAGGTGGGAAAAAAGCGTGGTATGGTTGTTTCGGGCGGTGAAATCAATATCGAAAGAGCTGCAATAACCGTGCTTGACGAATTCAGAAGCGGCAAGCTTGGACGCATTACGCTGGAAATGCCCGAGGTGAAGTAATATGGCAAGAGTTGTGCTTCACAAGGAATTGTTCGATTATGACAAGGCACTTCGTAAGAAATACCCCGTGGTATGCGGAGTTGACGAGGCAGGCAGAGGTCCTCTTGCGGGTGATGTCTATGCCGCAGCCGTTGTGCTTAACGATGAAACTCTTATTGATTATCTCAACGACAGTAAGAAAATATCTGAAAAGCGACGTGAACTGCTTTTTGACGAAATAATCGAAAAGGCGGAGGCTTATTGCATAGCAACCGCATCTGTTGAGGAAATTGACAGCATCAATATTTTGCAGGCAACTATGCTTGCAATGAAAAGAGCTGTTGAGGGACTTGGTATAAATCCCGATATTGCGTTGATTGACGGAAATCGTATGCCTGAGCTGAATTGCCATGCCGAAAATGTCATAAAGGGCGATGCAACATCAGCTTCAATTTCTGCGGCATCTGTTCTTGCAAAGGTTGCCCGTGACAGATATATGCGGGAAATTGCGGAAAAATATCCCCAATATTGCTTTGAACAGCACAAGGGATACGGCACAAAGCTTCATTGCGATATGCTGAAAAAATACGGTGCAAGCGATATTCACAGAAAAACTTTCCTGAAAAAAATTCTCGGTGAAAGTGATGAATAGCGTTGAAATCGGCAATATAGGCGAGGATTACGTCTGCTCCTACCTGATTAAGCAGGGGTATGAAATAGTTGAGAGAAACTATCGCATAAGGGGCGGAGAAATTGACATAATAGCGGTAAATAATGACTATATCGCCTTTGTGGAGGTAAAGTCACGGAAACCAAACAGCATGGTAGGCGGCTTTAATGCCATTGACAAACGCAAAAAGACGCTTATCGTTAAAACAGCCTGTAATTTTTGCTACAAGTACCCCAATAAGTTACAGCCGAGATTTGACATCGCTGAGGTGATTATCTCCTGTGGCAGAGTGCTTAGCATTGATTATATAGAAAATGCCTTTGATACAACGGGCATGAATTTCATTTTTTTAAAAGGGTGATTATATGTTTTACAACAGTACAAGAAACAGCGGAGTAAAGGTAAGCAGCGCAGAGGCTATTACTCAGGGAATTTCTGTGGAGGGCGGTCTTTTCGTTCCCGAATCAATTCCACAGCTTACTTTTGATGAGCTTAAAGCTATCGGTGATATGAAATATGCCGACAGAGCAGCTTATGTTTTCTCAAAATTCCTTACGGATTTTACAGAGGCTGAAATTCATTACTGTACTGATAATGCCTATTCCGAAAAGAATTTCGAAACAGAGAGCATTGCTGAAATAGCACATCTCTTTGACGGTACATATATGCTTGAACTCTGGCACGGTCCGACTTGTGCGTTCAAGGATATGGCTTTGCAGATTCTTCCTTACTTCCTTACAACATCTGCAAAGAAAATCAAGCTTGACAAGAAGATTGTAATTCTCGTTGCAACTTCAGGCGATACAGGAAAAGCTGCTCTCGAGGGATTTAAGGACGTTGAGGGTACATCAATTCTCGTATTCTATCCCGAGGACGGCGTTAGCCCAATGCAGAAGCGTCAGATGAAAACTCAGGAGGGCGATAATGTCGGAGTTTGTGCTATCAAGGGCAATTTCGACGACTGTCAGAACGGCGTTAAGGCTATCTTTACCGACAATGAGGTAAAGGCTGCACTTGACTCAAAGGGAATGATTTTCTCATCTGCAAACTCTATCAACTGGGGCAGACTTGTTCCACAGGTTGTTTACTACGTTTCCGCTTATGCTGAGCTTGTAAAGGGCGAAGAAATCGAAATGGGCGAGAAAATCAACATCGTTGTTCCTACAGGTAACTTCGGTAATATCCTTGCTGCATACTACGCAAAGCATATGGGTGTTCCCGTAAATAAGCTTATCTGTGCTTCAAATATCAACAACGTACTTACAGATTTCATCAATACAGGTGTATACGACAGAAATCGTCAGTTCTATGCAACTGTATCTCCCTCTATGGATATTCTCATTTCCAGCAACCTTGAAAGACTTCTTTACCTTATGACAGACAGAAATGACGCTGTTATCAACGAGTGGTTCGGCAAGCTTGCATCAGAGGGCAAGTACGAGGTTACAGCTGATGTCAAGGCTAAGCTCAATGAGGAATTCTTCGGCGGATTCTGTGACGATGAGCAGACAAAGGAAACAATCAGCAGCATTTATGAGAAGTATTCTTATACTTGTGATACTCATACAGCTGTTGCTGTTAAGGTATACAACGATTACAAGGCTGCAACAGGTGACACAACAAAGACTGTTATTGCGTCAACTGCAAGCCCATACAAGTTCTCTGCGGCTGTTCTCGAGGCTCTTGAAAAGGGCAATTCCGACATTGACGAATATGCTAAGGTTGACCGCATTGCAGAACTTTCAGATATTCCTGTACCTGCTGCATTGGCTGACCTTAAAAACAAGCCTGAGCGTTTTACAGATGTAATCGAAAAGGCTGACCAGAAGGATTACGTCCTCAGAACTCTCGGATTCTGATGAGTTTATATGTTATCGGGGATTTGCATTTGTGCTTATGCGATCCCTCAAAGACAATGAGTATATTTGCAGGTTGGGACAATTACCAGCAGAAAATCGAGGAAAACTGGCTGAATACCGTCAAAGCGGAGGATACAGTTGTTCTCGCAGGGGATATATCATGGGGAATGTCATTACAGCAGGCAACTCCCGATTTCGAGTTTATCCACAAGCTGCCGGGTAAAAAAATTGTGCTGAAAGGCAATCACGACTATTGGTGGACGACTAAGAAGAAAATGGAGGATTTCCTCAAAGAAAACGGATTTGACTCCATAAACATTCTTCATAACAATCACTATCAATACGGTGAATACGGCATCTGCGGCACAAGAGGCTGGGTAAATATGCCGGGGGAGGAACAGGACGAAAAAGTGCTTCGCCGAGAAGTGCAGCGTCTTGAAGCCTCAATAAAGTCGGCACTCAATGCAGGACTTGAACCCATGGTATTTATGCACTATCCGCCGATTTTTGCATCCAACTTCAATTATGATATACTTGAAGTGCTGTATCGCTACAATATAAAAGACTGCTACTATGGACACATTCACGGTCACTCCGCCCATGGATTATGCGTCACAAACACCTATGATGACGTGAATTTTCATTTGATATCGGGGGATTATTTACAGTTTATGCCTGAAAAGGTTATGTGAATTTGTGTAAAAGGTAGAAGTATTCAATAACTGTAGAAATTCATTTCAAAATATGGTATAATGTTTAGGTATTCTTTAAGATGTAAAGGACATCTATATAAATAAATGGAGGATCATTATGTTA
Organism: Ruminococcus sp.; assembly: GCA_017437285.1. GTDB lineage: Bacteria > Bacillota > Clostridia > Oscillospirales > Ruminococcaceae > Ruminococcus. The sequence goes on from JAFSBM010000034.1 coordinate 9,801, forward strand.
AAGTCATCAAACAAAACAGATGTGAACACAACAGAACTTCTTATCAGCATTGATGCTGAGGCTTTTGAGGCTGCTGTTGAAGCTGAGTATCAGCGTGAAAAGAAAAATATCCAGATAAAGGGCTTCAGAAAGGGTAAGGTTTCCAGAAAGCTTGCTGAAAAGACTTTCGGTGAGGGTGCTTTCTATGAGGGTGCTATCAACAGCCTTCTCGGACCTGAGGTTGACGCTGCTGTTGCTCAGGAGAAACTTGTTCTCGTTGACAGACCTAACGTAGAAGTTACTTCTATCGACAAGGAAACAGGCGTAGAAATCAAGGTTATCTGCGTTACTAAGCCTGAAATCGAGCTTACTGACTATAAGGGCATCAAGGCTGCTAAGAAGGTAAACGAGATTACAGATGCTGACGTTGACAAGCAGATTGATATTATCAGAAAGAAGAATGCACGTATCGTATCAGTTGAGGACAGACCTGCTCAGTTAGGCGACGAAGTTACAATTGATTTCGAGGGCTTCTTCGGTGATGAGGCATTTGAAGGCGGCAAGGGCGAAAATCATCCCCTCCTCCTCGGCAGCGGTCAGTTTATCCCAGGTTTCGAGGATCAGATCGTTGGCCACAACGTAGGCGATGAGTTCGACGTTGTTGTTACATTCCCTGAGGATTACCAGATGACAGATTATGCAGGCAAGGAAGCTGTATTCAAGACAAAGATTCACGCTATCACTTTCGAGGAACTTCCTGAAATTGATGACGAGCTTGTTAAGGACGCTACAGAGTTCGATACAGTTGACGAGTACAGAGCAAGCATCCGCACACAGCTTGAAGAAGCTGCTGCAAAGCAGGCAGACGCTGCATTCGAGAGTGCTATTCTTGAAGCTCTTATTGCTAAGGTTGATGCTCCCGTTCCAAACTGTATGTTTGAGCAGAGAATTGATGAAATCGTATCCTCATTTGAGCGTCAGCTCCAGCAGCAGGGTATGAGCCTCAAGCTTTACTGCCAGTACACAGGCATGGACGTGCAGTCTATCAGAGATACTTACAGAGAGCGTGCTGAGGGTGAAGTTAAGCTTCGTCTTGCTCTTGAAAAGATTGCAGAACTCGAGAACTTCGAGGCTACAGAGGAAGATCTCAACAATACTCTTGGTGAGATTGCAGCTGCAAACAATATGGATATCGCAACAGTAAGACAGTTTGTTTCACCATTTGCTCTTGCTGACGACATCAAGGTTCAGAAGGCTATTGATTTCGTAAAGGAAAATGCAGTAGTTGAGAACACAGAGGAAGCTGCTGAATAATCAAAGATTACATATCGTTGTCCCGTGTATGCGGGACAATGGTTTTATTAAGATATTTCGACAAAATACAAGAAAGGGCGATGAATTATGAGTTTTATTCCTTATGTTGTTGAGCAGACAAGCCGTGGAGAGCGTTCATATGATATTTTCTCACGACTTCTGAATGACAGAATTATTATGCTTTCCGATCAGGTTAATGACGCAACTGCAAGCCTTGTTGTTGCACAGCTTCTTTTCCTTGAAAGTCAGGACTCCGAAAAGGATATTTCGCTTTATATCAATTCCCCCGGCGGCTCAATTACCGCAGGTATGGCTATTTATGATACAATGCAGTACATCAAGTGCGATGTATCCACAATCTGTATCGGTATGGCAGCTTCAATGGGAGCATTTCTCCTTGCAGCAGGAGCAAAGGGCAAGCGTTTTGCACTTCCAAACAGCGAAATCATGATACATCAGCCACTTATTTCAGGGGGGCTTGGCGGTCAGTGTACCGATATTAAAATTCATTCCGACCACCTGCTGAGAACACGTCAGAAGATGAATGAGCTTCTTGCACAGAACACAGGAAAGTCAATTGAGCAGGTTGAAATTGATACAGAGCGTGACAATTATATGACTGCAAAGGAAGCACTTGAATACGGAATTATTGATAAGGTTATCGAGAAAAGGTAGGGAATCCTATGGCAGAATTCAAGGTATGTAATTTTTGCGGACGAGGCGAAAATAGCACAGGTGCTATGTTTTCCGCAGGTACAACGAATATTTGCGATGAGTGTATTATTTACTGCTATGAGCAGCTTATGGGTCCTGAACTGATGAAAGCAAAGAGCAAGGGAATGAGCAATAGCCGTCTGACTTCATCTTCCGAAGTGAAGCTTATGAAGCCTGCTGAAATCAAGGCATATCTTGACGATTATGTAATCGGTCAGGACGATGCAAAGATTTCCCTTGCAGTTGCGGTTTATAACCACTATAAGCGTATTCTTAGTCAGGAAAAGAAAGCACCGAAGGGAAAAGATGACGGAATTGAGCTTCAGAAAAGTAATGTTCTGCTTCTTGGACCCACAGGTGTCGGTAAAACTTATCTTGCACAGACTCTTGCAAAGCTTCTCAATGTGCCTTTTGCCATTGCCGATGCTACAACTGTAACTGAGGCTGGATATGTTGGTGATGACGTTGAAAATGTGCTTCTCCGTCTTATTCAGGCGGCTGATTACGATATTGAAGCGGCTGAAAAGGGCATCATCTATATTGACGAAATCGACAAAATTGCAAGAAAGTCTGAAAACACTTCAATTACACGTGATGTAAGCGGTGAGGGCGTACAGCAGGCACTTCTCAAAATTATTGAGGGAACTGTTTCAAATGTACCTCCACAGGGCGGAAGAAAGCATCCAAATCAGGAAACTCTCAAAATTGACACAAAGAATATTCTCTTTATCTGCGGCGGAGCTTTTGACGGTCTGGAGCATCAGATTCAGAAGCGTATCGGCAAATCTCCCATTGGATTCGGCGGAGAAATCAACAGCGTCAAGGCTGAGGGCAGCAACATTTTCAAAAAGGTTGTGCCAAAGGATTTGGTTAAATTCGGTATGGTTCCTGAATTTGTGGGACGACTTCCCGTTATTACTGTTTTAGAGGAACTTGACGAGGCTACACTTGTGAGAATTCTTACAGAGCCGAGAAATGCCCTTGTAAAGCAGTATCAGAAGCTTTTCAGCTACGATAAGGTTAAGCTTGAAATCGAGGACGAAGCACTTGTTGAAGTTGCAAAGAAATCTCTTGAACAGAAAACAGGTGCAAGAGGATTGCGTTCAATTCTCGAAAATGTTCTGATGAAAACTATGTATAATGTTCCATCTGACAGCTCGGTTACAAAGGTAATCGTAAAGAAAGAATGTGTTACAGAGGGTGCAGAGCCTGAGCTTGTACACAGAAAAGCGACAAAAAAAGCTGATTCCGCTGAAAAAGCAGAAGCAGCAGAATAAAGGGCATCTCTAAAAATTAACGTCGGGTTTTTACGCCCGACGTTTTTTTATACCAATCCCTAAAATGTTAGTAGACAAAGATGATGAGCAGAAATGCTGTATGTCAAGGCGGACGACGAAAGCATACTGCCGTATGGTGAGAAAGTCCAACGACGACAAGCAGCATTTATGCCATTAGATTTGTCTACTGTTGTTTTAGGGATTGGTATTAGCCGCTAATCAGATTAGCATCCGCAGCCACAGCCGCAGTCGCCGCCATTGTTATTGCCGCATCCACAGCTGTTGTTGTTGCCGCATCCGCAGAATACGAAGAAGATGAGGATGAGAAGGATGATCATGCAGCTGTTGCCGCCAAAACAAGAATTACACATAATAAATATCTCCTTTGAGAATGTATTTGAACCGCTTTGTTTGCGTTTCATAGTATATAATATGCCATAGCGAAAATTGTGTTACAACATTGTTTCAAATTTTTCAAGAATTAATCAGCTCAAAAATTTTTTCGGTAATTATGTAATTCGACTGTTATCGCAGGGTATACGTGGCATAATATAGAAGTAGAAAATTGAACGGAGGAGAGTATATGATTAACACAGATAAGTTTACACAAAAGGCGGCTGACATTATTCAAGGGGCAATTGACGAGGCATCGTCCCTCGGTCACACCTACGTGGGCAGCGAGCATATTGTGCTGTCAATTTCGGCTGACGGCACATCTGAGGCGGCACAGATTTTAATGGACGGTGGAGTTTCCTACGACGAACTGCGGCAGGAGGTCATTTCCCTTGTGGGGCAGGGCAGTCCCTCAATGCTCAATCAGCGGTATTTCACCACCGCTGCAAAGCGTATACTTGAAAATTCCTGTAAAGCGGCTGTAACGGAGAAAAAGGATTTTGCGGATACAGAGCATATTCTTGCATCGGTTATAAGTGAAGCCTCTTGCAGTGCTTGTACAGTTATTAAAAAGGCAGGGGGAAATATGGCTGTGATTTGCAGCCGCCTTGAAGCTGTTTCCTCCGCTGAAATCAGAGTTGGACTTTATGAGGCAATGAAACCGAAAATGTCACATCTCCCAAATCTTTTCCGCTACGGCAAAAATCTCACGGACATTGCCCTTATAAAAAAGCACGACCCGCTAATTGGCAGAATTAAAGAGGTTGAGCGTGTGTTGCAGGTGCTTTCACGGAGAGTCAAGAATAATCCGTGTCTTATCGGTGAGGCAGGTGTGGGAAAAACTGCCATTGTTGAGGGTGTTGCGGAACTTTTTGTGCGAAATCTTGTGCCTGATTCCCTTAAAAATAAGTTTATTTTTTCCCTTGATTTCACGTCATTGCTTTCGGGAGCGAAATACCGTGGAGATTTTGAGGAGCGTGTAAAGGCTTGTATTGACGAGGCTGTAAATGCAGGGAATATAATCCTTTTCATTGACGAGCTGCACACAATTGTAGGTGCAGGGGCGGCAGAGGGGGCAATTGATGCGGCTAACATTATGAAACCCCAGCTTGCCCGTGGAGAATTGCAGATAATCGGTGCAACAACCTTTGAGGAATACAGCAAATCCATTGAAAAGGACTCGGCATTGGAGCGAAGATTTCAGCCAATTCAGGTCAATGAGCCTGCCGCAGGGGAATGTATGGAAATGATTCGGGGGCTGAAAAGCAGGTATGAGAAATATCACGGAGTTGAGATACCCGACGATATGATTGAATTGTCGGTTAATATGGCTGTACGATATATCTCCGACAGATTCCTCCCCGACAAGGCAATAGACGTTCTTGATGAAGCCTGTGCCTGTGCAAAAATCCGCAGTAATTCGGGGAAAAGAATGAAGAATTCGGAATATCTGGAACTTCACGGAAAAAATCTCACTATTGACGGAATTTGCCGAATTATGGGCGGTGACGGAGAAAGTACTCTCTGTGCCGAGGATATTATGAATGTGGTGTCGATGAAAACAGGAATTCCCCTTAATAAGATAACCGCTGAGGAGGGAGTGCAGCTGAATTTCCTTGAAAAAACTCTGTCTGAGCGTGTAATCGGTCACAGCTATGCGGTGAAAAAGGTTACAAATGCAGTGTGTCGTTCACGTTCGGGATTGGGTGAGAGCGGTAAACCTGCGGCATCGTTCCTGTTTGCAGGTCCGTCGGGAGTTGGCAAAACGGAGCTTGCAAGGGCATTGGCTGATTGCCTTTTCGGCTCGGAGAAAAATCTCATACGTATTGATATGTCGGAATATATGGAAAAACACTCGGTTTCGAAGCTTATCGGCGCACCTCCCGGATATGCAGGCTATGACGACAACAGCGGCAGCTTATGCGACAGAATAAGGCGGAATCCCTATTCTCTTGTGCTTTTTGATGAAATTGAAAAAGCTGATGCTGAGGTGCTGAATATTATGCTGCAAATTTTGGATTACGGCACATTGACGGATTCCACAATGCGTAAGGTCAGTTTCCGCAATTGTATGATAATTATGACTTCAAATGTAGGGGCGGAACTTTCGGGAAAAAGCAGCTTAGGTTTCGGCATAAATTCAGCGGAGAGGGAAAATCGTGTTCTTGAAGCGGTGAAGTCGAGGTTTACTCCCGAATTTACAGGGCGAATTGATGAAATAATCGTTTTCCGAAGTCTTGAACGGGAGGATTTAATGAAAATCAGCGAAAAGGCTCTTGAAAATCTCCGCATAAGGGCGGAAGCACTGGGAATTGGTATAATTTACGGCAATGACGTAATTGAGGCTGTTGCCGCTGCAAGGGAAACCGACAAATACGGAGCAAGACCAATTAAACGACGGGTTACTGATTTAATTGAAAATGAGTTGGCGAAAATGATAATCAATTCGTTGCTGGGCAAGGGTGAAAGTATACGCATTGAAGCGGAAAACGGCGGAATACGTTTCACCAAGGGCGTTGTGGTATAAAAATAAGGCACTGTAAAAAGAGAGTAAAAAAAGAAAAAACTGCTGTCACGCAAAAAAATGCGTGACAGCAGTATCCGCCAAATAATGAAGTGTCCCATCAACTAATCAAACGGGTTTTTAGAGTTGCCCTTATATCTGAAATATTTTTTCCTTAGTGGGCATTTTTTAAAAGGAAATGATAAGCGGTTTCTGATTCTCTAACGGAAATATTCAGTTTTCAGCTGTCATTAATCATAACAGCATATTGACAAAAAATACATAATGATATATAATTAACTTATTAGTATAGCGATATACTAAACGGAAACGTATTGACAAAATACAGTGGTAATAAAACTTATTTAAGGAGTATGAATAATGGAAAAAAGTGCTAAGGAATTAATAATGGAATCTTATGATTATCTGAGAAATTTATGTGATTTCATTTCAGAGGATTACGAATACAAATTTGAAAATCCTGCCACCGAAGAAGAAATAAATAATTGGGTAATTGAAAACAATATAGAAATTCCCTCAATGTTTAAAGAATGGCTGCTATTAACAAAAAGCTGTGATATGGCTGACAGATGTTGGTGCATTTTCTGGCCTGAGGTTGAGGACGAGGACAATGTTTTAATAGGCAGCTTTGTCGGAGATGGCGAATATTTATATTTTTCTGGAAAAACAGGTGAATTTTACACGATTTTTGATGGTGAAGTTGAGGAGTACGATTCGTTTGACAGTGTGCTTGCATATATTTCTGCTGATTTAGAAGAAAAAGCTGAAGAAATATATGGAGAAGATTGGTCAGATGAGTTTGATGAGAAGTATGATTAATAATATTTGTTGTAAAAATTGCAGCAATAAAACCGAAAAATGGAGGAGTTGAGCCTCGTTATCGGTTCCTGATTCTATAACGGAAATATTCGATTTTCAGCTGTCGTGAAACATAACAGCAAAAAAATAAAGCCTGTGTTTTTGTCTAAACATAGGCTTTGGTTATGGTGGAGCATAGGGGATTCGAACCCCTGACCCCCACACTGCCAGAATAGAATAATATAATTTCATTATTCCACTTATAACTCATAATCCCATATATTTAGCCATTTTCAAATACCAACCGTTCCATAGTTTATTTCAAATACTTATCTATTTTTATTGCAATAACGGAAATATAACGGAAACGGTTTGCTCCAAAAGAATGACTATGTACACTCTTTACTTCCATATTATTATAGTGCATCGCTGATGCTATGTCAATATATTAAATGGAAATATCGGGGCATAAAGCCCCGACGCATATGTTATTCTACAAAATAGACATAGTTTTCTTTTCTCGGTGATGCATGAGCAGGTTCTGTCTGTGCATAACCTAAAATACAGTGACCGATACCCTCGTAATCTCCTGTAATACCAAGTGAAGCGAGAATTTCTTTTCCCTCTGCAGTTTCAAATTCTTCCTTTGCACGATGAATCCAGCAGCTGTCAACACCATAAGCGTGAGCGGCAAGCATAAGATTGCCCATAACAAGGCTGCCGTCATAAAGATAAGTAGGCATAGATTTGTCTGCAAGAACAATCAGCACCACAGGCGCACCATAAAAAGGATCAGTATCAGTCCCCATAATTCTTGCGTTCATTGCAGAAAGTCTGTCACGAAGTTCCTTATTTGTGACAGCTATAATTATAGGTGACTGTCTGTTCATTCCTGTTGCGGCATAAGTGCCTGCCTCAGCTATCTTTTCGATAATCTCCTTTGGCACCATATCCGACTTATAGGCTCTTACGCTTCTTCTTGTAAGCATATTTTCAATTGCGGTCATTTGTTTTTTCCTCCATAAATGCTTTTTAATTAATATATCCGCAGAATCCTGCAAATTCTCCGGCAAGTTCAACGCCATTGGCTCGTATATTCTGCTCGCCTATCTCATAATAATATTCCAGTTCGTGTATAAGTACAGGTATTTCACGCCCAAATGTTTCTTTGATAAAACCAGAATTATGAAGTTCTCTTACAATTACAACAAGCAATTCTACAAATGCTTTTGTTATTTCCGACTCATATTCTACAGGCGTCGTATCGCATGCCTGACAATAGGCAAAGCCGCTGTCAATTATCCATTGGCGTACAATATCTGCTGTATCATCTTTGCCAAACGCAAATTCTTCATTCTGTAACCAAAACGCATAGTTCCAGCGTGCTTCTTCCTCATCAGAAGCATATTCAATTTGTTCATTTAAATATGATTCCGTGTTATATCCAACTGTAACAGTAGGACGGCAGGGATCATCATTATCATCATAAACATACAGAGAAACTACATATATATCTGCCTCATCCCACGATGCAATTGTTTGCATTATTGCTTCTTTAAGCTGTTCTTTCATAAAATCAATCCCCCCTTTTCTATAATTATTTAAAGGAACTTATTTGACGTAAAGGAATGTATCAAAGAATTCTTTTAAATAACCATATTCTTGCTTTTGCAATAATCGTTCAAGCTTTCTTATGTGATATTGAAAATAGTTCCTGTATCCTGTAACCGCAGATTCAGAAAGTCTGTAATTGCTTGTACATCGTTTATATGCTATTTCTGCTTTTATTCTGAATGGTATTTCCTGCTCAAGAATGTAACCGTCATACTTATCAAAATCAAAGAATCTACCTTCACAATCATTTACAAGGCAATCATTATAAAAATCAATAAGCTCCGGATGCGGATTTTTACCGTTTCTGAAAGGCATCATTGGGAAATACATAAGCACTTCGGCATAGTTATCTTCCAAGTCAAAAATAAATTGAAATCTTCTTCTGCCGTCTTTATACTGCGAAATAAATATCAGATTATATCCAAAGACTTTCTTTTCATTTCCTATTTTGAATGTATCGTTTTTGAATACATTAACAAATGCATTTGAAAGCAGTTCTGCATTTTTTAAATATTCCAAACGTTGAGGGAAAATCTGTTTTTCTCTATGATAAATTCCATAATAAGCAGTACTATGGCAGGATATGCAGCTGACATCTTTGTATATCAAAACATCATCAGCGTTATCAACAATAACCTGCGTATCATTGATAACAGGTATTGTTAACCCAAGATAGCTACTCCAACCGTCATTTTTTCCAAAATCCTTTGGAAGCCTTATTTCTTTTAAGGAGCAGCATGAAAAAGCCCCACCACCGACTTTTTTTACAGTATCGGGAATGTTTATCCTTTCTAACTCCGAATCAAAAAAAGCAAGATTTCTTATTTCAATCAATCCATCCGGCAGAACAACTTCTTTGATTTTAGAATGACGAAACGCAAGATAACCAATCGTTTTTATGTACGGTGGAACAACATAAACCTCCGATTTTATACGACACCACAGTAACTTGTCGCCAATAATGAATGTGTCATTTTTCTCGAAAAACGGAGTATTCGTAAAAGAAGACATATCAAGAGAATTATCTTTTATATATTCAAGACCTGATATTTCTTCAAGTCCGGAAAGTAAAAACGCACCACTCTCAATATATGTTCTTGCACAGAAAGTGACTTTCTTTAGCAATTTGCAGCATATAAACGCAGAATTACCTATGAATTTTATAGTATCTGAGATTACAATTTCAGTAACATCAGAACTTGAAAATGCCCATGCTTCAATCTTTGTTACAGGCATTTCATCAATATACTGCGGAATAATTACTTTTCCGCCTTCACCTTTATATTTCTTTATATGTATCTTTCCATGCTTTCTTCTGAACGAATATTCCTTTTCAGCTTCTTCAAGTGTCATTTTCATAATAATTCTCCCTTGACAATTCATTCTATTTGTGATAAAATATACCTGTGAAACCGAGTTCATGAAACGAGGTATCTCATAAAAAACAACGTAGTTTAGTGGGAAAACGTAAGCTCACCTGCAAAGATGCTTTGGCATTTCTGCTAACAGAGCCGTGCAATTACGGCGGTCCGATTCCGCCCGTTAGTTTTTTACCTGTTTCGTAAGAAGCAGGTTTTTTTATTTATTAATAACTATAACCATACCTGTTTCAAGCAAGTAATTTTCATTAAATTAAACTTGGACGTTGATAAAAATCAAATTTCTTTCAATCTTGTTTTATTAATTTCTATTATAGCATATCTTAAATGTAAAATCAATAATTTATGGAAAAATCGGGGCAAATCGCCCCGATTTATAAGTATAATGAAATTTTGAGCTATAGGGAACCTCTATATCTGGATCCTAACACATGGTCTTCGGAATCAAAATCCATATTCAATCGTTTTTACAGATTATTTTTAAAATATCGACTTTTTCGCTATTGTATTTTTTGTAGAAATATGCTATAATTAATTAAATATAGTATCTCCCGAAAGGTGGTTTAGTTATGCTTCCAGAAGAAAAAGCTCGTGTTAAAATTGATGAAAAACTCAGTAAAGCTGGCTGGTATATTGTAGACAGGAATGAGTATGTTCCACAAACTACATCTGCTATCAGAGAAGCTCTTACGCAAGGCAATAAGGAGAGCGACTATCTGTTTTTTATAGATAATAAGGCAATCGCTGTTCTGGAGGCAAAGAGAGCAGATAATCCCCTTGGAAAAGATGTTGAATCACAAGCGGAGAATTATGCCCGTACACCTCTTTCATGGTACGGATTATGGGAGAATGGCTTTATTCCACTTGTATATATGTCCAACGGAGAGAAGATACTTTTTAAGAACCTTTTGTCAGATGAGGAAGAATATACAGAAATTGATACTTTCCACACCCCAAAGGAGATGCTTCGTCTTATTAAGCGTTTTTCTGAGTACGGTGCGCTGCCTAAGTTGGAGAAACAGACTCTCAGAGATTGCCAATATAACGCTGAACTCAACTTTGAAAAGTCCATAAAGAGTGGACAGAAAAAGAATCTTGCTGTTCTTGCTACGGGCAGCGGCAAAACCTATCTCGCCTGTCTTGCAAGCTATCGTCTGCTTAATTATACATCTACCAAGCGAATACTTTTCCTTGTAGACAGAAATAACCTTGCATGTCAAACAGAGAGCGAGTTCAGCCAGTTCAGTATGACTGAAAACAAAAAGGAAATGAATGCTCTTTATGATATAAAAAGACTCAGACGTGAAGATGATCTAAAGGGTGACATTGTTATTTCCACAATACAGAAGCTGTTTGCAGTTATGACAGGACAGACTTTAAACGATGATGACGAGGATGCAGAAGATGAACGTATTGCTGATGTGTTTGAAAGGGTGTTAAAACAAATAAACAATTAAAAGGAGAATTATTATGAGACATTATTCACTTAATCAGCTTTCCAAGATGAAGCATATATCCGACTATCTATATGATGAGGATAAAAACTTCACTCCCGAAAGGCTTATAACCGATCTTGGATTATATGAGGGAGTGTTGATTGATACATATGATATGAAATCGACATACGCTCGTTCAGAATTAGTAGGATATGATGATTATCGTTTCTGGTATAATGCAGAAGTTAGCGATGATGTTAAAGCTTTGCATAGATTTCTATTATTTAATGAAAGTATTATGCTTCCGTGCGCTGAATGCAAAAAAGAACAGGCTTTTTCACCATGTATTTCTTTAAATCCTCAACGCCATGATATTATATCCTCACAAGATAGTACCGATTTGGAAGGATTGACTATTGTTCATTCAATCAATCAAGGCAATTATCCTAATAACAGTTTTAATCCACATTATTCTGCTTGTAAAGATAAAATAGAATTATTTGAGGAATCAAGAGATTGTAATCCCCCCACTACTTTGGCTGCTTTATACTGTGTTGAAGGAATAAGTCAGTTTTTTTCAGAAATAAGACGTGATTTTGTATGTGCATTAAATAAAAATCACCATGTCACCGCTTACTACACTATTCACAAGGCAAAGGATGTTTGTAAGAAGCAGGAGGATTCAGAAGAGTATGAGAAATTGAAATATTGCCTCGTCCTTGAAAAGTTTGGTCAGGAACCGTCTATGGCGGATCTACAGATGTTTGATATTGAAAAATATAAAAATATCCTTTCAAAAGAAAGTTTTCGAAATTTTTCTATGGCTTTAGGTTTGTATGCCTCTGGCGTTGGGTGTGGTTCACTTTTATATCTTAGACGCATATTTGAAACGCTTATAAAAAATGCTCAAGATAAGTGTTCCTCAATGCCAGAATGGAATGAAGAGGAATATAACAAAAGGCGTTTTAATGAGAAAATAGAATACTTAGAAGCACTTGGGACGAAAATAATTCCTGACGAATTATCAGATGTAAAAAACAAGATTTATGGGTGGCTCAGCAAAGGCGTTCATGAGTTATCAGAACAAGAATCAATGGAGATTTTTCCATATTTGAAGTACGCTATTGAGCTCGTTCTTGATGAACAGATAACTCAAAATGAAAAAGAAGATAAGTTGAATGAATTAAGGAAAAAGCTGAACAAGTAAATGCACACTATTTGTAATATGTTTTAATCCAGAGAGATGGACATCTACTGTCAAAATTAGAAAGCTTAACAAAAAGGAGAATTGAATGTCTGGTATTGAAAAGCTAAAAGAAATAATAAATGAAATAGATGTTCTTATTGAACATAGAGTTATTCGCAACGACTCTGAATTTCAAAAGTGGTACAACAAAACTCTACGCTTTCTTCATAAGCAATATGGAGCAGATAGCCTTGAATATACTGAATTTACAAAAATGAGCTTCACACTTCGAGTCTATGCAGGAGGAACAGAACGATATCAGTTTGAACAAAAATGTCGTAAAGATTTGTATACAGTAAAAGAAATTTTTCAAGACTACCTATTGGAACCATCCGAAGAAAATGACAATACATGTGATAATAATGATACTGAAAAAGATATTGAACGTATCTTTAGGCGTTTCAGAAAAGTGGCAGTACAACTGTCAAGAAGGTATAACGGACGTGATACGATAAAAATCACAGATGAATATGATGTACAGGATTTACTGCATTCATTGCTTTCGTTGTATTATGATGATATCCGTCCCGAGGAATGGACGCCATCATATGCAGGTAGTTCAGTAAGAATTGACTTTGTTATTCCTGAGATAAAAACTGTTATAGAAGTAAAGAAAACCCGTGACTCTATGACGGATAAAAGGCTCAGTGAGGAGCTTATAATCGATATAGAAAAATATCAGAAGCACCCTGACTGTGAGAGAATATACTGCTTTGTGTATGATCCTGACACTATTCTGAGAAATCCTGCTGCTATCAAGAAAGATCTTGAGGAAAAGCATCAAGGTCTTGTTAAGGTGTTTATTGAGTCATAAGGTTAATTCTATGAATAATCAGGATAAAAAGAAAGAAACCGAATTAAAAATGCCTTAATACTGCTTTCTCAAAAGGGGACAGCAGGCTTAACGGTTTGATTATTACATCGCTTCAATAATTGAATCAAATAATACGTGAAAACGTCTTCTGTATAGGAGGCGTTTTTCTTTAATCTTCAATTTCATCGCAGTTTTTAGGATAGAAAACTTTATTATGTTCCCATTCATTCCCGTTTTCTTTTCTTACAATTAGCATTGTGGGCTGTCCTGTAATATTCGCCATACGCTGAGCCAAAGCAAATGTAGTTGCATTATCACCATGCAACATTGAGCCGTTCTTATAATTGGTCGGACTCATAAACGTGTGAGAGTGATAATCTGAATCTGCTCTCACTTCATTGTGTATACTAATTAATGCAAGGTGGTTTTGAGTAAGTTCATCAAAGATTTTTTCTGTTAATTC
>JAFSBM010000035.1 GCA_017437285.1 Ruminococcus sp.
GTTTGATTAAAGAAAAAACAGATAGGTATGACAGCTGCAAGGAAACCTTCCACAGGCGTGCTGTCGCACTCCAAGGGAGGTTGACGAAGCAGATGTCGTGCATAGCTGTTTTTTCTCAAAAGGGGTTTTTAGAGATGCCCTTATATAAAACACCGTTTCATTTCGCCTAATAAAAAAGAAAACCTGTAATCCACAGTTATCGAACATATCATCTATTAATATTATACAACATATCTCAAAAAAAATCAATAGTTTTTATGATTTTAATTTCTTTAACAAAATTAATATTTAATTCATTGTATTATACTTAACGTATTTTTTACCATTTATATTATATTCAGTCATAATTGCTGTAAAATCCAAAAAATCTCCGTACCTTTGAGATAAAATTCGTCAATTAGCCGAAATTCAACAAACCGCCTTTGTTGATATTGACAAAATTCAAAAATGTGCTATACTATTATTAGTGGGATTATGTCCGAAATATTTTTAAGGATGGGATTTCAGTTATGAATATATGGCACGATATCAGTCCGAAAAGAATCAGCCCCGACAGCTTTTATGCTGTTATCGAGATAAGTAAGGGCAGCAAAATTAAATATGAGCTTGATAAAGAAACAGGATTTATAGTGATGGACAGAATTCTTCACACTTCTACCCACTACCCTGCTAATTACGGTTTTATTCCCCGTACATTTTCCGATGATAACGATCCTCTTGATGTCCTCGTTCTATGTTCGGAAAAGCTTATGCCTCTTACACTTGTTCAATGCTGTCCTATCGGCGTTATGCGTATGATGGACAATGAACGTGAAGATAACAAGATTATTGCTGTTCCAATCAATGACCCTAATTACAATATGTACACTGATATTGACCAGCTTCCTAAGCACATTTTTGATGAAATGCGTCACTTTTTTACCGTGTACAAGGAGCTTGAAAACAAGACTACTGTTGTAAATGAATTCGGTCATGTGAAATCAGCTAAAAAAATTATTGCCAAGGATATTGAAAATTATATCAATACCTTCTGCAAATAAGGTTGTAAGGCGATGTAATCGCCTTTAAGTAAGGGAACCTCTAAAAACCTCCCTCACGGCAGACTTCCTATGACATATATCATTTACTGCGTTGACAAACCTTGCAATACACAAAGTATTACTGCGGTTTGCCGCCTTGTAACTGACATATGTCATATACGGAATTCTGCTCGTGTTCCGGTTTTTAGAGAACCCCATAAGATAATTAATA
This sequence comes from Ruminococcus sp., assembly GCA_017437285.1. Classification (GTDB taxonomy): domain Bacteria; phylum Bacillota; class Clostridia; order Oscillospirales; family Ruminococcaceae; genus Ruminococcus. The sequence continues at coordinate 1,252 of JAFSBM010000035.1, forward strand.
AAGAGGAGTTAAACTTATGTCACCATTCGGAGGAAATTTATTCGCCAGCGAAATCAGCGCTGCACCAATCGGAATCATTGCTATGAACAGTATTACTGAGCTTGGCAGCAAAATTAACGATTATCTCGTTGATTGGTCCAAAGCCGCAGGCTATGATAACGACAACTTCCTTATTCAGGCAGAATGCCCCCGTTTTTCATCAGGCGACGGTAAAGGTCTTATAAGATCAACTGTTCGTGGCAAGGACCTTTTCATTATTGTTGACGTAGGAAATTACAACATCAAATACAACTACTTCGGTATGGAAAACGCTATGTCCCCCGATGACCATTTCCAGGACTTAAAGCGTATCATTCAGGCTGCATCAGGTAAGGCTCACCGTATCAACGTAATTATGCCTATCCTTTACGGCGGCCGTCAGCACCGCAGAAGCTATCGTGAGTCCCTCGACTGCGCTTGTGCATTACAGGAACTCGAGGCAATGGGAGTAGCAAATATTGTTACATTTGACGCCCACGACCCCAGAGTTCAGAATGCAGTTCCGCTTATGGGATTTGACAACGTAATGCCTACATATCAGGTACTCAAGTGCCTCCTCCGTGACGTAAATGACATTGACCTTTCTAAGGATAAATTTATGGTTGTTTCACCTGATGAAGGTGCACTCAACAGAAATATGTACTATGCATCAGTTCTTGGCGTTGATATGGGTATGTTCTACAAAAGACGTGACTACTCCACAATCGTAAACGGAAGAAACCCAATTGTTGCTCACGAATATCTCGGAAATCCTGTTGAGGGTAAGGATGTTTTCGTTGCTGACGATATTATTTCTTCAGGCGAGTCTATGCTTGACCTTGCTTACAACCTTAAAAAGAAGAAGGCAAACAGAATTTTCACATACGCTACATACGCTATCTTCACAAACGGTCTTGAAAAGTTCGATAAGGCTTATGAAGAAGGCATTATCAGCGGTGTTCTCGGTACTAACCTTACATACCGTTCACCTGAGCTTCTCAGCAGACCTTGGTTCCACGAGGTTGATGTTTCCAAGTATATCGCATACTTCATTGAAGCTATTAACCACGATGTTTCAATCAGCCAGATTCTCGACCCTCACGCTAAGATTGAGGCTCTTCTCAAAAACAGAAAGTAATTACAAGGTGATTATTTCCGCCCTTTTTGCGAGGTTTTTATGATTTTCAGAACTCCCCATTATTACTCAGAATTCCGCTGTATCGCCGATAAATGCAAGGATAACTGCTGTATCGGCTGGGAAATTGACATTGATGATGAAACTGCCGAAAAGTACAAATCAATAACAGGCGAATTCGGAAAACGGCTTAATGATAATATTGATTTTTCGGAGCAGCCCTGCTTTATTCTCGGTGAAAATGAAAGATGCCCTTTCCTCAATAACCGCAACTTGTGCGATATTATTACTGAATTAGGCGAAAACTGCCTATGTCAGATTTGCGATGACCACCCACGATATTACGAATGGTTCGGCAATATCAAAGAGGGCGGTGTAGGCTTATGCTGTGAGGAGGCGGCTCGGATTATTCTCAACTCTCCCCTGCCATTTTCCTATGTGGAAAGCAAAATTGAGAAGAATAATTTTTCAGAAGTTGACGAAGAAATGTTTAGCCTTGTTTTCGATATAAGAGAGGAAATATTTTCTGTCCTCAACGATGAAAACTGCCCGATTAATACGGCTTTTTCACGTGTTATGGAAATTGTTGAGGATTGTATTGAACTCCCCGAAAATCATAAAACTACAAAAGAAATTCTTGAATTTATGACTTCTCTTGAAGCTATGGACGAAAATTGGCTGCCTACGCTGAAAAATGCACTTGAACGATTTGATGAACTCAACGCAAACAAAAAGCAATTTATGGCAGAAAATCCAAATGCGGAAAAATATATGCGAAATCTTGCCATATACTATATCTGGCGGCATTTTCTCAAAGCTGCCTTTGACGGGGAAATTTATTCCCGTGCCGCTTTTGCCATTGCAAGCACAAATATTACATCTATGCTGTGGGAATTAAAATGGCTTGACAGCGGAATTTCAGCCGATGATTTCGTTGAAATTGCAAAAAATTATTCTAAAGAAATCGAATACAGCGAGGACAATACCTATGCCCTGCTGGAGGTTCTATATTAATTCTTGAAAGGACGATAACTTTGAAATCAAATTTCTTACAGGGTTTATCTCACGGCATCCCCATTTGTCTTGGCTATTTATCTGTATCTTTCGGCTTTGGAATAGCCGCTGCCGCTTCGGGATTGTCCACAATAGAAGCATCTGTAATTTCTGCTTCAAACCTCACTTCCGCAGGACAGGTGGCAGGTATCGACATAATCGCAACCGGCGGAACGCTCCTTGAAATGATACTTGTACAGCTGACTATAAATATCCGCTATGCCCTTATGGGGTTATCCTTGTCGCAAAACCTTGACAAAAAATTCACACTCCCCCACCGACTTCTTGCATCTTATGGCATTACCGATGAAATTTTCGCTGTATGTTCTGCAAGCAAAAAGCCTGTCACTCCTGCTTATATGTACGGAATTATTCTTATTTCAATGCTGGGCTGGGTTACGGGAACTTTTCTCGGTGCATCGGCTGGTCAAATTCTCCCTGCATCAGTTTCATCTGCCCTTGGAATTGTACTCTATGGTATGTTCATTGCTATAATTGTACCGCCCTCACGAAAAAGCAAAAGCGTCCTGTTTGTGGTAATCGGTGCGGCTTTGCTCAGCATACTGTTCAGATATGTTATTACCGCTGTTTCTTCTGGCTTTGCGGTTATGATTTGTGCAATTGCGGCAGCGGCTCTCGGAGCTTTGCTCTTTCCGATTAAAGATGAGGAGGCTGAATGATGAGTACTGCTGCTTATGTCTTTGTTATGGCAGGTGTAACCTACCTTATCAGAATGCTGCCATTCTCTTTCTTCAACAAGAAAATCAAGTCCGTTTTTATCCGCAGTTTTCTTAAATATATCCCCTATGCTGTTCTTAGTGCTATGACAATTCCTGCCATTTTCTACAGCACTGACAATATTGCAGCTGCCGCAATTGGTACTGCCGCCGCTGTTATCCTCGCATTTTTCAATTGTCCTCTTATTGTTGTTGCACTTGTGGCATCTTTTGCAGCGTTTCTTGCAGGTATTTTCTTTTAACATCTTACTCCAACATCTAAAGGGCATCTCTAAAAACCCCTTTTGAGAAAAAACAGCTATGCACGACATCTATTTCGTCAACCTCCCTCGGAGTGCGAAAGCACGCCTTCGGGAGGTTTCCTTGTAGCTGTCATACCTATCTGCTTTTTCTTTAATCAAAC
>JAFSBM010000036.1 GCA_017437285.1 Ruminococcus sp.
CATCGCTGAGCAGATCTCAAAATGCACCGACCCCATTGTTATGGTGGTACAGCGGCTGGATTTCAGCAGATATGTCCCCGACGGCTTTGGCACTGGCGACTGTGTCATTGTTGCGGATGATGTACTTACTGTATGCGATTACAAGCACGGGAAAGGTGTGGCTGTGTCGGCAGAACATAATTCCCAGATGATGCTGTATGCCCTCGGTGTATTAGGACTGTTTGACAGTCTGTATGACATCACAGAAATTCGCATGGTCATCTTTCAGCCAAGAATGGACAATGTCAGTGAGTTTTCAATGTCTGTAACCGATCTGCTTGACTGGGCAGAAAACTCACTGAAACCGACAGCTGCACTTGCCGCCAAAGGTGAGGGCGAATTCTGTGCCGGAGATCACTGCCGTTTCTGTAAAGTAAAAGCAACCTGCCGCAAGCGTGCGGAGTATAATCTTGTTCTTGCACAGTATGATTTCGCCCCGATCCGAGTCAGGATACTGCCCGAGGGGAGTGGGTGTGCAGGCATTGGATTTAAGCCTGCGGCACCTGCCGATACCCTTGAAGATGCTGAGATCGAGGCAATTCTTGAAAAGGCTGATGCACTGGTGGCATGGGCGAACGATGTAAAAGAATTCGCACTTTCACAGGCACTCTCCGGCAAGGTCTGGAACGGATACAAGCTGGTGGAGGGTAAATCCAACCGCAAGTACACCGATGAAGCAAAGGTCGCACAGGCAGTGCAGAATGCTGGATATGATCCCTATGCCGCACCGGAGATTCTCGGTATTACGGCTATGACAAAGCTGCTCGGCAAGAAGAAATTCACCGAAATTCTCGGGGAACTTCTCTACAAACCCACAGGAAAACCGACGCTGGTTCCTGCTTCGGATAAGCGAAAGGCATGGAATCCGGCTGAAAACGATTTTAAGGAGGAAAATTAACATGGCAAAGTACGTAAATCCCACAAAGGTAATCACAGGTCCCGACACCCGCTGGAGTTACTGCAACGCATGGGAGGCAAAGGCAATCAACGGCGGCACACCCAAGTTCAGCGTGTCCCTTATCATCCCGAAGTCCGATACTGCGACCATTGCAAAGGTCAAGGCTGCGATTCAGGCGGCGTATGAGGAAGGCGCATCCAAGCTCAAGGGCAACGGCAAGTCCGTACCGCAGCTGTCCGCACTCAAAACACCGCTCCGTGACGGAGATCTGGAACGTCCCGATGATGAGGCTTATGCAAACGCTTATTTCATCAACGCCAACTCTGCAACTGCTCCCGGTATTGTGGATGCAGACCGTCAGCCGATCATCGATCACAGCGAGGTGTACAGCGGCGTGTATGGTCGTGCAAGCATCAACTTCTACGCATTCAACTCCAACGGCAACAGAGGTATTGCCTGCGGTCTGAATAATTTGCAGAAGATCCGTGATGGTGAACCTCTCGGCGGCAAGAGCCGTGCAGAGGATGATTTCAATGACGATGAGGACAGCGATTTCCTCGATTAAGCAATAACGAATGTCGGGAGGGCGACAAACGGCACAGCCGTTCGGGTGGGTAAAAGATAGGATGGAAATGAAAGAAATGACAATTGATTTAGAAACACGGAGCGACCGTGATCTGAAGAAATGCGGCGTGTATGCCTATGTGGGTTCACCACATTTTGCAATTACACTGTTCAGCGTTTCCGTAGACGGAAGTGCGGTACAGCTCTATGACCTTGCCTGCGGTGACACGATCCCTCTTAAAATCCTGCACGCTCTCACGGATGAAAGCGTCATCAAAAGGGCATTCAATGTGAACTTTGAGCGTATCTGTCTGTCCAGGTATCTGCGTGAATGTTACCCGAAAATCTTTCGAAGCTACAGCATCGCAGAAGATACTGTCAGTGACTATCTCAGTCCTGTGGGCTGGCAGTGTACCATGGTGCATTGCCGCTATCTGGGACTGCCGTCCACTTTTGCACAGGCTGGAAAGGTGCTGCATCTGGAAGAACAGAAAATGCCGGAGGGCAAGGCACTGATCAGATATTTCTGTGTGTCGTGTGATACCGTTGACGGTATTCCCGTATTTCATTCCCCTGCTGACGCACCGGAGAAATGGGAGATTTTCAAGAAGTACAATATACAGGATGTAGAGTCCGAAATGGCAATTGACCGCAAGCTGTCGGGCTACCCTGTTCCGGAATCTATCTGGGAGCAGTTTTATCTCGATCAGGAGATCAACGACCGTGGCATTGCAGTTGATATGGAACTGGTTGAAGCTGCACTGACCCTTGACGGACAGGCAAAGTCGAAGCTGTCATCGGAGATGTGCAGGATTACAGGCGTGGAGAATCCCAATTCCGTTTATCAGTTGCTTGACTGGCTGGAAAAACAGGGCTATGCTTCGGATTCTCTCGACAAACAGGAAGTCCGCAGATTATTGCAGACGGCAAAAGATCCTGTGAAATCTGTTCTGGAAATGCGGTTACAGCTGTCTAAATCATCTGTAAAAAAGTACACCGCAATGCAGCAGACTGCCTGCTCCGACCACAGAGCAAGAGGAATGTTCAGCTTTTATGGTGCATCACGCACAGGCAGGTTCTCCGGCAGACACATTCAGCTTCAGAATCTGCCGCAGAACCATATCATTGATCTGACCGAAGCAAGGGAAACCGTGAAATACGGCTATTATGATGAAGTCGAAATGCTCTACGAGGATGTTCCCGATACACTGTCCCAGCTGATCCGCACGGCATTTGTCCCCCGCAAGGGATACAAGTTCATTGTAGCGGACTTTTCCGCGATTGAGGCTCGTGTCATTGCGTGGCTTGCAGGAGAAGATTGGCGACTGGATGTATTTGCAGACGGCGGTGATATTTACTGTGCGTCCGCATCACAGATGTTCGGTGTGCCTGTTATCAAAAATGGTGTGAACGGTCATCTCCGTCAAAAGGGTAAGATTGCCGAGCTTGCCCTCGGATACGGCGGATCAGTCGGTGCATTAAAATCCATGGGAGCCATTGAAATGGGATTGCAGGAGAACGAATTACAGCCCCTTGTGGATGCATGGAGGGATGCCAATCCGAATATCACAGCACTCTGGTGGGCAGTTGATCGTGCTGTCAAAAAGGCAGTCAGGGAGAAAACGACTACCACCACTCACGGAATCCGATTCATCTGCAAAAGCGGAATGCTCTTTATCGAACTGCCCAGCGGCAGACGGCTCGCCTATGTAAAGCCGAGGATCGGCGAAAACAAGTTCGGCGGAGAGTCCGTGACCTATGAAGGCAGTACAAACAAGAAGTGGGAGCGTCTTGAAAGCTACGGTCCGAAATTCGTGGAGAATATTGTACAGGCAATTGCAAGGGATATTCTCTGTTACGCATTACAGACATTATCCCACTGTTTCATCGTCGCACATGTACATGACGAAATCATTATTGAAGCGGACAGGCGTATGTCTGTAGAGGCGGTCTGTGAACAGATGGCACGATTGCCGGACTGGGCGGAAGGCTTGCAGCTCCGTGCGGACGGATATGAATGTGAATATTACAAAAAGGACTGAGCCCGGATCTGGGTTTAGTGACGGCTCATTTTTGAGCTGTCGGAAAGGAGAATAATCATGTTTTACACAAAAGCAACACTCACCGATACCGTAGAGGTAAAGGTGGAACTGAATGATGAGAATGTATTCTGCACCTGTCCCGATTGCGGTGACGAGGTATGCGTTGACCTGTCAGAGGTATTCGCCGATGGTATTGGTGATATGTACGGCACGGCAGTGCTTTGTCAGAACTGTGCAATGAGGAGGATCGAACATGGCAAGTCTGTATAACGCTGAAGGCTACTTCTCACCAACGGAGTATGAAGCCATGACGAGAATAGAAAAGGTGGAAAGGGCTGCTGCAAGGACAGCCGCCTTCCGTCCCATCGTGTATATCTGCTCACCCTATTCGGGAGATATTGAGAGAAACACAGAAAATGCACGACGCTACAGCCGCTTTGCGGTTGACCAGCACTGCCTGCCTATTACACCCCATATCTACTTTACGCAGTTTATGAATGACACCATCCCCGATGAACGTGAAGCGGCTCTGTTTATGAATCTGGTTCTCATGAGCAAGTGTGCGGAACTGTGGGTGTTTGGTGATGTCATTTCAAAAGGCATGAAAGCCGAAATTGACCGTGCGAAACGTAAGCACATGAAGATTCGATATTTTACAGAAAGTCTGGAGGAAAAGCTATGAAAGCGATACAGACAGAATACAAAGGATACTTATTCCGTTCCCGCCTTGAAGCACGCTGGGCTGTTTTCTTTGATGCCTGTGGAATCGAATGGGAATATGAGCCGGAGGGATTGATTCTCAGCGATGGCACACATTATCTTCCCGACTTTTATCTGCCTAATTTTCACTGCTATTTTGAAGTCAAGCGTAAAGGAATCAAGGGCACTGACGAAGGCAATACAGCTCTATGCAAGATTTCCAACGGACATAGTACCGACAGCTGGGCAGGGCTCATTTGCTTTGGTGATCCAATGGATGATGATCTGCACATTTTCTGCCAGGAAACCGATGACGGCGGCGGCGGAGAATATGATGATCCTGTTACGATTGGATTTCATCCGGATACAGGAGAACCGTACCTCTTTGCATATGAAGATTACCGTGAACGCAGTTTTTTTGATAACTTCAGAAATTTCAATTTTATCCCGCTGCTTACAACAGAAAACGGAAAATACGATTATGATGACTTTGTTACCGACCGTGTGCGTACTGCAAGAAAGATTGCCAGACAAGCACGATTCGAACACGGCGAAACCCCAAGGAGGCTGTATTTATGAGAGATCTTGCAATTGCATATGGCAACAGCCGTCAGGCAAAAACATGGGTCAACAAGACTATCTCGTATGACTCTCTGAAGGAACGTCTCCGTGTTCCTGTCAGAACAACTGAAACCGCCGAGGAATATGCGAAAATGACAAAGGCACAGCGTGACGCTGCCAAAGACCATGGCGGCTTTGTAGGCGGCGTACTGAAGGGCGGCAGACGCAAGATCGATACCGTGGAGGTGCGTTCCCTGATTTCTCTCGATGGTGACCGCCTGACTGCCGATTTTGTAAATAACTTCGAGAAAATCATGCCCTATACCGCTTGCCTGTACACAACGCATTCCAGTACGGCTGACAATCCCAGGGCAAGAATCATTCTCCCATTGACTAGAAATGTTACATCCGAAGAATTTGTCGCTGTTGCACGCTATGTCGCACAGATGCTTGGCATTGACTATTTCGATGAATGTTCCTATCAGCCTAATCAGCTGATGTACTGGCCGTCCTGTCCACAGAACGGTACATTCACCTTCAAGGATGTGGAGAAAGAATGGCTGAACCCCGACGGAATTCTTACTGCTCATCCCGAATGGACAGATCCTACACAGCTGCCGACATCTTCCCGTGAAAGCAAGGCGAACCAGATCACACAACAGAAAGTACAGAATCCCCTTGAAAAGGAAGGTGCAGTCGGACTGTTCAACAGAGCCTACTTTCCTATCAGCACGGCACTGACAGAGTTTTTATCCGATGTGTATGAGCCAACGGACAGTGATAATCGCTGGCATCTGATTGCGTCAAGCAGTATCGCCGGTGTAGAAATCAAAGAGGATATGTTCGTATACTCCCATCATGCCAAAGACCCTGCATATCTGAAACTCTGCAATGCCTTTGATATTGTACGTATTCACAAGTTCGGCAATCTGGATGAGAAGGCTGCATTCAGAGAAATGTGCAAATTTGTAATGCAGCTTGACGCAGTAAAGGTACTTGCAGCAAATGAGCGTCTTGCAGAAGCCGAAACGGACTTTGCTGTCTCTGCTGATGATAACTGGATGAAAAAGCTTCGCCGCAATAAGGACGGTGTACTGGAAAATTGCCTGCATAATATCCGTCTGATTATGGAAAATGATCCCCACATGTGCAAAATCGTATTTAATCAGCTGGCAGACGGCATGGAGATACGTGGCGAAGTTCCATGGAAGCATCCGGCTCGTTTCTGGCGTGATGCTGATGACGCACAGCTTATCTGCTATATTGACGCAAGCTATGGTACTTTTTCGGCACGAAATTACGATATCGCCGTTACAAAGGCAGCGGACGACCGTTCCTATCACCCAATCAGGGAATATTTCTCCCGTCTGCCGGAGTGGGACGGCATCGAGCGTATTGACACGATGCTGATCGACTATCTGGGTGCAGAGGACAACGCCTATGTCCGTGCTGTCTCCCGCAAAATCATGTGTGCCGCCATTCAGCGAGTATACAATCCCGGCATTAAATTTGATCATATTCTTGTACTGAACGGCCCGCAGGGCATTGGCAAGTCAACCTTCATTTCCAAGCTTGGTGGCGAGTGGTATTCTGACAGTCTGAACCTCTCCGATATGAACGATAAGACTGCCGCTGAAAAACTGCAAGGTTACTGGATTATGGAGATCGGCGAGCTTGCCGGAATGAAGAAGGCTGATATTGATAAAGTCAAAGCCTTTATCTCCCGTCAGGACGACAAGTATCGTGCCTCCTTCGGCAGGCGTGTCACTCCCCATCCAAGACAATGCGTATTCTTTGGCACAACCAATTCCGAGAATGGATTCCTGCGTGATGTAACGGGCAACCGTCGTTTCTGGACTGTAAAAACACCCGGTACAGGCACGTGGAAGCCATGGGAACTGACGCAGTTTGATATTGATATGATGTGGGCTGAAGCACTGGTATATGTGAATGAAAATGAGCCTTTGTTTTTACCGGCCGAACTGGAAAGCTATGCAAGATCAGAGCAGTCAGCGGCAATGGAACAGGATGACCGTGAAGGACTTGTTATGCGATACCTGGATACCCTGCTGCCTGAAAACTGGGATGCGATGGAAGTATATGAGCGCCGCAACTATTTGCAGAATCCCGATGATGACACACAGCCATTAGGCACGATCCGCCGTGAGACGGTGTCCAATATCGAGATCTGGTGTGAGTGCTTTGGCAAGCTGAAAGAGGATATCAAGCCGTCCGACAGCTATGCTATCAGTGCAATTATGACACGAATCGGCAGCTGGGAAAAGACTGGTACAAAGAAAAGACTACCCATTTATGGACTTCAGCGTATTTACACACGAAAATCTTGAAACAAGCAAGTGGGACAAGCAGACGAAGAACTTGTTTCACTCTGGTTGTCCCATCTTAAAATCCCCCGAGAATAAGCAAAAACACCCTTTACAGAAACAACTATAACAACTATTTCTATATAGTACAAATAAATATAGTATTTATAATAAATCGCATAGCGTAAGCGTGCATATACGCGCGTATAGGAAATTTTGTAGCTGTTGTTTCGCAATGGAGAGAGAAAATGACTGAAAAGAAAATCGAACAGGCACTTGTAAGTGCCATCAAAGCACAGGGCGGTGTCTGCTGGAAGTTCGTGTCTCCCGGCACAGCAGGCATCCCCGACAGAATCATCCTGATGCCCATAGGGAGAATCGCCTTTGTGGAGGTGAAAGCACCGGGCGAAAGACCGAGAAAATTACAACTGGCAAGACACCGCCTTCTCCGTCGTTTAGGATTCAAGACCTTTGTACTGGATAACCCAGAACAGATTGGAGGGATACTGGATGAAATACAAACCCCATGATTATCAGAAATATGCAGTCCGCTACATCATCGAGCATCCCATTACAGCACTGTTCCTTGACTGCGGACTGGGCAAGACCAGCGTGACGCTGACTGCCATCAATGATCTGTTGTTTGATTACTTTGAAATCCGTAAGGTTCTGGTGATCGCACCTATCCGTGTGGCACAGCATTCATGGCCTGACGAAATCAGAAAGTGGGAGCATTTGCAGGATCTCATCTTCAGCGTGGCAGTTGGTACTGCTGAGGAGCGAAAAATCGCACTGCAAAAGCAAGCAGACATCTACATCATCAACCGAGAAAATGTGCAGTGGCTGATTGAGGAAAGCGGAATCAAGCTTGATTTTGATATGTTGATCATTGACGAGCTTTCCAGTTTCAAGAATCACCAGACAAAACGGTTCAAAGCACTGATGAAAGCAAGACCGAAGGTAAAACGCATTGTGGGTCTGACGGGTACTCCTTCCAGTAATGGACTCATGGATCTGTACGCAGAATTCAGACTGTTGGATATGGGAGAGCGTCTGGGTAGATTCATCGGGCAATACCGTCTGCAATACTTCTCCCCCGACAAGAGGAATGGCATGGTGGTGTATTCCTACAAGCCATTACCCGGTGCGGAGGATGCCATCTATGAGAAGATCTCCGACATCACCATTTCCATGAGAGCCACAGATCATCTGGATATGCCGGAGCTTGTGAATTCTGAATATGTGGTGCAGCTTTCGGACTCTGAAAAGGAAAAGTACACAGAACTCAAAAAAGAACTGATTTTGGAACTGCCTGACGGTGAGATTACCGCTGCAAATTCTGCCAGTCTTTCCAATAAGCTGTCGCAGCTGGCGAATGGTGCGATCTATGATGACAACGGAGAAACCGTAAATATCCACAACCGTAAACTTGATGCACTGGAGGATATGATTGAAGCAGCAAACGGCAAGCCGGTTCTGGTGGCGTACTGGTTCAAGCATGATCTGGATCGCATACAGCAACGTCTGAAAAAGCTGCATATTCCGCACAGCACCATGGATAAGCCCGACAGCATCCGCAGATGGAACAAGGGCGAAATCCCCGTAGCACTGATACATCCTGCCTCTGCCGGACATGGATTGAATTTACAACCGGGCGGCAGCTGTCTTGTGTGGTTCGGGCTGACATGGAGTCTGGAACTGTACCAGCAGACAGTAGCAAGGCTATGGCGGCAAGGACAGCAGTCCGCAACCGTAGTCATTCAGCACATCATCACAAAAGGCACAGTGGATGAGCGTATGATGAAGGTATTGCAGGAAAAGGATGAAACACAGTCGGCACTGCTGGATGCGGTGAAGGCTGAGCTTGAAAATATATGACAATCATTGAAAACCAAAGACAATCTATGACAATCCGAGTGGAATACATTACTTCGGAGGTAGATTATGAATATTATCTGGCAGTATCTTGATAAGCGTGGTGCGGCAATCAACGCACTCAAGGACTACAACAGCATGGCTTACATCATCGAACATACCGATGAGGAAATCGCCAACATCCACGATGACATGACCAGTATCGGCAGTCCGGCATTTTCCGATATGCCGTCCGGCAGTTTCAATCCCCAGTCCGGTGAAATCCGTCTGACTGCCGCCATTGATGAGATCGATGTACTTCGTGAGCGTTACCGTCAGGCCAAGGAATATATGGAATGGTTTCAGCCTGCATGGGATACACTTTCCGAGGATGAGCGTTATGTACTGGAGCAGTTCTATTGGCACGATGAACAGGACATCTATGCAATCTGTGAGCATTTCAATATTGAGCGTTCTTCTGCATACAACAAGAAGAATCGTGCTGTCAATCACTTGACTCTGCTTCTTTACGGTAAGGCATGAGTAATATCGTGGATGACTTTTTCGGAAAGATGTGATAGAATATATAATAGCAGAAAATACAACAAGCCTTTGTGGGAGCAATCCTGCAAGGGCTTTCTTTGTGACAGGAGGTGTCGGCAATGCCGAGGAAAGCAAAAAAACCCTGTAAACACCCCGGCTGTCCGAGACTGACCGAGGGTGCGTACTGTGCAGAACATAAGCCTTTGCATCCCGATCGACCGTCAGCCGCCAAGCGTGGCTACGGCAGTAAGTGGCAGAGGGAAAGCAAAGCATATCTCCGCAAGAATCCGCTATGCGTGAAGTGCAAAGCGAACGGACGGTTTGTAACAGCAACAGTCGTTGACCACATCATTCCTCATCGAGGTGATAGTGTCTTGATGTGGAGCGAATCCAACTGGCAGGCACTTTGTAAACCCTGTCATGATAAGAAGACCGGAAATGAGGACAGCAGACCGGAATATCACTATTGACTTTCGAGGAGTGAAGTGCTGCCCCCCTGGGGTATTGATTTTTCTACGGAATATCGAGGAAAAGACCGGCGCCCCCTCTCATACGCATTTTTCGCATTTTCGAACCCCTATTGACCCCCCTAAAATTCACAGGATAGCGACATCTGCTGTTATCCTCGGAAAATACTGCATTTACGCCCGACGCATTGTCGGGATTTTTTATACCCTTTTTCAAACGTTTTTTCAAACGAGAGGAGGTTTTCAAACATGGCGAAGGACGGTACGAACCGTGGCGGTGCAAGACCCGGTGCGGGACGTAAGCCAAAAGCACTGAAGGAAAAACTGGATGCCGGAAATCCCGGCAAGCGTCCACTAACCAAGCTGGATATTCCCGAAAACATTGAAGGTGTGGATATGCCGAAGCCCGGCGAGTATCTCTCCGGATTACAGCGTGATGGCAAACCGCTCGGTGCGGATGAAATCTACAACAAAGTCTGCCGCTGGCTGACAAAGCTTGGATGTGAGAAACTTGTTAATCCGACGCTGATAGAGCAGTACGCTATGAGTGTTGCCCGATGGGTACAGTGTGAAGAAGCAATCTCCCGACTGGGATTCCTCGGAAAGCACAGCACCACAGGTCAGCCCTGCCAGTCTCCCTTTGTTCACATGAGCCAGAGTTACATGAAACAGTCCAATCTGCTGTGGGCTACCATTCAGCAGATTGTTAAGGAAAACTGCTCGGTTGATGTGACCGGAAGTAATCCCGAAAATGATATGATGGAAATGCTGCTCCGTTCAAGGGGCAAGTAACGGAAAGGATGTTTTTATGAAATCAAACACAGATGTAACTTTCTGGCGTGAACTGAAAGCCAGCAGACCTATGCTCACCAAGCAGCAGTACCGCACTATAAAGGGACAGGCTGTTAAGGGCAATGTTATGGCGGCAAGAAAAGGATTGCAGAGAATTCAGCAGAGGAGGCAGCACAGATGAAAACAACAACGGATTTTCAGCTTGTCGATATCCACAAGCTCATCCCATATGTAAATAACGCCCGAACCCACAGCAAGGAGCAGATTACAAAGCTGCGTTCCTCGCTCCGTGAGTTCGGGTTTATTAATCCTGTCATCATTGACAAGGATTTCAATATCATTGCAGGTCACGGCCGTGTCATGGCGGCAAAGGAAGAAAGCTACTCCGAAGTGCCGTGTGTATTTGTGGAGCATCTGACGGAGACGCAGAAGAAGGCATATATCCTCGCTGACAACCGTATGGCTTTGGATGCAGGCTGGGACGAGGAAATGCTCGCCGTTGAAATGGAAGAACTTCAGAACCTCGGCTTTGACCTCGGTTTGACAGGCTTTGATGAAAAGGAACTGGCTGACCTTTTTGATACAAACGGCAGTGATGATGTCAAGGATGACGACTTTGACCTGACCGCTGCACTGGAAAAGGCGGCATTTGTACAGCGTGGAGATGTGTGGACGGTTGGCAGGCACAGGCTCATGTGCGGCGATGCGACTTCTCCCGAAGATGTATCTATTCTCATGGGTGATACAAAGGCAAATCTTATTCTGACCGACCCGCCTTATAACGTGGCATTCAAATCCGGCAGCGGACTCACCATTCAGAACGACAGCATGAAGAACGATGATTTCTACAACTTCCTGTTGTCCGCATTTCAGTGCATGGCGGCACATCTTGAAAAAGGAGGTTCTGCTTATGTGTTCCATGCAGATACGGAGGGACTGAACTTCCGCCGTGCTTTCGTGGATGCAGGATTTCATCTTGCAGGGTGTTGTATCTGGGTGAAGGACAGTCTTGTCCTTGGACGCTCGGATTATCAGTGGCAGCATGAGCCTGTTCTTTACGGCTTTATGCAGAACGGCAAGCACAAGTGGTATTCCGACCGCAAGCAGACGACTATCTGGAACTTCGATAAGCCGAAACGAAATGCAAACCACCCCACCAGTAAGCCCCTTGACCTGTTGGCTTATCCCATCGGTAATTCTACGCATGAGAATGCTGTTGTCATTGACACCTTCGGCGGCAGCGGCTCGACGCTTATGGCTTGTGAGCAGATGAACCGTATCTGCTATATGATGGAGCTTGATGAAAAGTATGCGTCCGTCATTCTCCGCCGCTATGTGGAGGACACAGGCAATGCAGATGGTGTATTTGTAATCCGTAACGATGAGAGAATTCCGTACTCCGAACTTGTAAAGGAAGTGGAAATGCCTAATGAATAAGACATTGACCCTCGGCAGCCTGTTTGACGGCAGCGGAACATTCCCCATGGCGGGAATTCTGTCCGGCATCACACCCGTATGGGCATCAGAAATTGAGCCGTTCCCGATAGCTGTCACCCAAAAACGACTGCCGTTTATGAAGCACTACGGCAATATTTCCAAGCTGAATGGTGCGGATTTATCGCCAGTGGATATTATCACATTCGGTAGTCCCTGCACTGACCTGTCTGTTGCAGGCAAGCGTGCCGGCATTCAGGCAGAGCGTTCGGGACTGTTCTTCGAAGCAATCAGAATCATCAAGGAAATGAGGTGTAAGACCAATGGCGAATACCCGAAATACATCGTGTGGGAAAATGTCCCAGGGGCATTCTCCTCCGGAGGCGGCGAGGACTTCCGCTGCGTCCTCGAAGAAATCTGCAAAATTGCGGATGAGTCCGCTGTTATTCCTAAACCTGCAAAGTGGCACAATGCCGGAGAAATCCTGGCAGGTCATTATTCTGTCGCCTACCGATTGTTTGACGCGCAATACTGGGGAGTTCCCCAGCGAAGAAAACGCATCTACCTTGTCGCAGATTTTACAGGCGAATGTGCTGGAAAAATACTCTTTGAGTCCGAGGGCGTGTCAGGGTATTCTGCGGAGAGCTTCCGTGCGTGGCAAAGAGCTGCCGGAGGTGCTGCGGATTGCATTAGAAAAGCAAGCGAACTCTGTCTGAACGACCAGGGCGGCAACCGTATGGATGTGACCGAGGACATGACCTGTACTCTCCGTGCAGAGGCACATCATCCTCCCTGTGTGTTGTCGGCAGGATTCTGCACGGAGCATTCTGCCAAGGCTCGTGGTATCGGCTATGAGGAAGAAAAGTCACCGACGCTTCGTGCAGGAGTTGTGCCGGCAGCACTCTCGTGCTATGAGAATCACAGTCAAGACACCCGCTACAGAGGTCCTCTTGATGTTGCTCCGACAGTTTCTGCAACCTACGGTATGGGTGGTAATAATCAGCCGTTTGTGGTAAATACACCGGTTACATTAAAAATCCGAAGTGGCTGTGAAGGCGGCGGCAAGGGAGCAATCTGGCAAGAGGATAAATCTGCTACGCTTTCCTGCAATAACGACCAGACGCTTTTTGCCCCGAAAGCCTACGGCATCAGTGCATTCGAGTCCAACGCTATGAAATCTGACAACCCTCACAGCGGTGTATATGAAGCGGATACTTCCCGAACACTGGACTGCGGCGGTGGAACACCTGCCTGCAATCAGGGTGGCATGGCAATCGTGGAAAGCTATGCTCTGCAAGGCTCTATGATCGGACGAGCCGACAAGAATGGTCCACAGGGTGACGGAGTTAATGAGGATGTTTCCTTTACCCTCAATACCTGCGACAAACACGCCGTTGTTTATGCTATCGACAGAGAATCGTACAACTGCGGACAGAACTTCGCACGGAATATGGGGATTTCCGAAAACGGAGTCTCTTCAACTCTCAATGCACAGGGACCGTCTGCGGTGGCAACTCCTGTGTACACATCAAGCAAGAATTCGTTCTTTACCAGAGCATCGGAAGATTGTGCAGATACGCTTGTTGCCACCGATTACAAAGACCCGCCCCTCATCAATGATGTAGGCTACACGGTGCGACGGCTCACCCCGCAAGAGTGTGCGTTGCTGCAAGGTATGCCGACATGGTGGTGTCAGGACATCGGCATCGAGAATCCGACCGAGGAGGATATAAATTTCTGGCGTGATGTATTTGAAACGCACAGGCTCGCTGTTTCTCCCGAGAAGAAGCCGAAAACGGATAAGCAGATTCAGAAATGGCTGAAGAATCCGCATTCAGATAGTGCAGAATACCGTATGTGGGGAAATGGGCTCTCGCTCCCGACGGCATGGTTCGTTCTGGCAGGAATCGCTCACTACGCAAAGCAATGACGAAGGACTCCCGAAATTGGGAGTCCCTCGTCATTCCATGATTTCCAGCATCAGCTGTGCGCCGTCCCGAAAGCCTGCCGCATACAGTTCCGCACTGGCGATCTCACTGCTTTTCATCTGCAAATCCGTCATCTCCTTGAAAACGGTCAGCTGTTCCGGCGTGAGCATTTTCTCGAATGCATCACACATGGGCAGCCATTTCTGCATCAGGGCGTGGTATTCGGGATTTGTGGGTGTATGATCGGCTCGGACGATGTTGCCGTGGTAAAATTCCTCGATCATCGGCATCGCTCCTTTCGACACACATATTACCATACTCTGCGGAAAATAGCCATCACCAGAAGCACCAAAGATCTGCTGGCAGATTGCAGCACTTCTCACAAGTGTAATAAGCACAAATGTGAGGGCTATTTTTCTACAGTATTTCGGCGAAAAATGACTTGCTATTCTGTGAGAAAGACGGTAATATGTGACACAACGCCGGCAAGAAAGGCGAAAAACAAGGATGCCCCGAGCCGAGGAAGGCTGTTGCACGAGGCGAGCGGGTATGCCGACACTGGATTTTAGGAGGCAGGTAATTTTATGGAAATCAAATTCAACTGCACAGGTGCGGAACGCAAAAGGCTGGTGCAGGCAATCAGCGAGATCACAGGTGAAAATGCAAAGTATCAGTTCATGCCGACCTGTGCCTACAACATCGGGACAATGACAGTCGACAAGGACGGCACACTGCACTGCGAGGACGGCACGGAAATCAGCGAACTGCTGGAGAAACTTCACAAGCGTGGGTTCATTGCAGAAACGGAGAAAGCCGACAACCGTCTTACCATCTCCATTCCGAAAGAAACGCTGGATGAGCAGACCCTCACCAACCTCGACAGGATTCTCGAAAACAAGGGTACGCTCATCAGGCACGCCTTGGAGACGGATTCACTGGAATACACGGTGACGGAATCGGAGGTGCAGTTTCCTTGGTTCACATTGGAACAGCCGGAGGACGCTGACGCTTACAGCCGATTCCTTACGGCACTCATCGACATGGCAAAGAACCAGAAGCGAATCAACAACAAGCCCGACACCAGCAACAATGAGAAGTACGCCTTCCGCTGCTTTCTCCTCCGACTGGGGTTCATCGGGATAGAGTTCAAGAGCGTCCGCAAAGTGCTGCTCCGGCATCTGACCGGAAGTTCAGCGTTCAGGAATGGAGGTTGCCCGAACATGAGTCAGGATGCTGTCGAATGTGAGTGGTATGCCTCCACAGGATTTGAGGAGGTAGCGAGTGATGTTACCAAATAAACAACAGCTTGAAGCCCTTCGCAGGAAATATCCGGCCGGCACAAAAATCATTCTGCACCGCATGAATGACCTCTATCCCGTGCCGCCGGGTACGGTTGGCGAGGTGCAGTATGTGGACGACGGCGGCAACATTCATATGGTCTGGCAGAGTGGCAGAACGCTGTCGCTAATCGAGGGTGTGGACGATTTTTCAAAGGTCACTGGGGGCGAAAAATAATCGAGATCCTATTCCCATTGTAGTGTATTTTACCATACAATTGCAAGTAATTCAAGCGGATATACTACACAATCTTTCGTAGAAATACAGCCAAAAAGATTGTGTAGTAATCGTATTGATATATCCTCCGTTATGCGGTAATATGGTACACAACGAAAGGGGCAAAGCCCAGAAAAATGGAGGATAAAAACATGAACGCAAAGACCGCACAGCAGATCGAGAACCTCAAGAATCAGACCATCGGAGTTGAGGTTGAAATGAACAACATCACAAGAGAAAAGGCTGCAAGAATCGCCGCCGAGTTCTTCGG
>JAFSBM010000037.1 GCA_017437285.1 Ruminococcus sp.
CTATCTATACGCAAGAAGATGTTCATAATTTCACTTGACCCTGCTAAACACCTTGATTATGTTATGTCTCTTTAAATGGTTACAATCCGGTTACAAGACTCGCAACTTGAAAAAGGGGATTTTTTCATGCGTAGGGTCTGTATATTCTCTACACAGACCTTGACAAAATATAAAAAATACTGTATAATTTATATATAATAATTCTTTGGAGGTGACATTATGAAAAAAATCTGGAATTTTTTTAACACATTGAATGAGTTTGTCTATATTTGCGATCTTGAAACTGATGAACTTATTTATATGAATGATAAAACCCTAAAAACATACGGTCTTGAATCCCGTGAGGAAATGCAGGGGAAGAAATGCTATGAAATCCTCCATAAAAATTCTACAAGATGTAAGAATTGTATAAATAACAAGCTGAAAAAAGGGGAGTTTGTTGAGAGTAAGCATTACAATCCACGTGTAAAGAAATATCTCCTTACAAAGGATACCATTGTTGAATACAAAGACAAGCTTTATAGATTGAATATTTCCATTGATGTCAGCGAACAGGAGGAATATAATAAAGCTGTAAGGCAGTATGAAAATCTCGAATCTACTGTAAATAAGGCAATCAGAACGGCTATGGAGGCGGATAATCCCGACAAAGCTATTGATATTGTGCTTGAATATCTCGGAAAAACTCTCAATGGCGAGCGTACATATGTTTTTGAGAAAAATGAAAACAACTGTGACGATAATACTTATGAATGGGTTGCTCAGGGAGTTACACCCTCAATCGAAATGCTACAAAATGTTCCGCCTGAGGTATGCGAAAACTGGTATAACTCATTTGAGGCAGGAAATCCCATAGTAATTGAAGATATTGAAGATATTAAAGATGTGAATTATCAGCAATATGAAACGCTTAAAATTCAGAATATTCATTCCATTGTTGTAGTTCCGCTTATGTACGAGGGGAGAGTTATAGGCTTTTACGGTGTAGATAATCCACCTATTCATCAGATTGACTATGTTCGAAATATGCTTGAAATTACAGGATATTTCATAGTATCGCAAATTCAGACACGCAACCTTATCCGAGAGCTGCATGATATGAGCTATCGTGACCAGCTTACTAAAATCGGCAATAGACACGCTATGCGAAAATATGTAAAGGATATGAATAAATCACGCAGTATAGGCGTTGTTTATTGCGATATTACGGGACTAAAAAGGGTTAATGACAATGAGGGCCATGCCGCAGGCGATATTCTTATAAAAAAATGCTGTGATTTTTTCAGCAATTTTTATAAGGATTACGGCGTATTCCGTATCGGCGGAGATGAGCTTGTTGCCCTTTGTTCTTGTATTGACAAAAATGAATTTGAAAAGCGAAAAATCCGTTTTATTGAAGCTGCCAAGGAGCAGAAAATTCCACTTGCTATGGGCTTTTCATGGCATGATATGAGCAGCGATGACCTGGGTGAAATTCTTCACGAAGCTGAAATGGCTATGTATGCGGATAAAGCTGCATTTTATAAAGCTTCTGGAATTGAGAGAAGAAAATAATTGTTCTGTTCAACTTGCATTTTACTCTGAAATATGCTATAATGTAAGTGTAAAAAATAGCTGAACGGAGGAATGTCAAATGCATATCTTTTTAATCAGACATGGACAGTCAATTGCCAACACAGGTGAAAACTATCCCCAGCGTTTACCTGACCACCTTGTTTCCTTGACGGAAACAGGTCTGCAGCAGGCAAGAGAAAACGGCGAATGGCTTGCTAATTACTGTAAGGAAAAGAATATTGACCTGTCAAATGCACGAATTTGGAGAAGTCCATATTTAAGAACACGTCAGACAAGTGAGGAATTCAATAAATTTCTCAACATCAAGGATATTCGTGAAGATATAACCCTGATTGAACAGCAGTTCGGCTTGTTGGATAGTGTTCCCGATGAAGAATGGGCAAATCAGTTTCCCATTGAAAACGCTGAATATGAGCGACAGGTTACAAATTACGGCAAATTCTATGCAAGACTTCCTCTTGGAGAAAGCCCATTTGATGTAGCAATCAGAGTTCATCAGTTTATGGGAACAATTTACCGTGACTTTGAAAAGCACGGTGTAGACACACTTTTTGTATTCACACATGGAATTACAATGAGAGCATTTTTACTTCGCTGGTTTCACTATTCTCCCGAATGGTATCACGAGGAGAAAAATCCTAAAAACTGTTGGATAAGAGAAATAATCGACACTCAGGATTTAGGGTATATTAATGTGGATTAATCAAGCAGTCGGGTAATTCCCGACTGTTTTTTCTTGCATTTTTTCCGAATATGTGATATAATAGTAAAGCTATAAAACTATCTTAATTATGGAGTGAAAATATGAGTATACTTAATGTTGAACACGTAACCCATGGCTTTGGTGCAAGACAAATTCTGAATGATGCGTCATTCAGGCTCCTGAAAGGTGAACACGTTGGACTTGTTGGAGCTAATGGCGAGGGTAAATCCACATTTTTAAATATAATTATGGGCAAGCTTATGCCTGATGAGGGAAAGGTTGAGTGGTGCAGACATATCACCACAGGCTACCTTGACCAGTACAGCACACTGGAAAAGGGTAAAACAATCCGTGATGTCCTCCGTGAAGCATTCAATCATCTGTCTGACCTTGAAGCTGAAATGATGGCAATGTACGACAAAATGGGGGATTGCTCCGAGGAGGAAATGAATGAGCTTATGGAGGATGTAGGCGAAATTCAGAGTATTCTCGACTACAGCGGTTACTACATAATTGACGCTAAAATTTCCGAATATGCAAACGGATTGGGACTTAATGAAATCGGTCTTGACAGAGATGTTTCGGAGCTGTCAGGCGGTCAGAGAGCAAAGGTACTCCTTGCAAAAGTACTCCTTGAAAATCCAATGATTCTCATTTTGGACGAGCCTACAAACTTCCTTGATGAAAACCATATCGCATGGCTGACAAATTTCCTCCAGAATTATGAAAACGCATTTATTCTTGTTTCTCATGATGTTCCATTTATGAACAGCGTTATCAATGTGGTTTACCACGTGGAAAATGCTGTAATGACACGTTATACAGGGGATTACGACAATTTTGTCCGTATGTACGAGCTGAAAAAGCGTCAGATTGAGCAGGCATATGAGAAACAGCAGAAAGAAATTGCAGACCTTGAAGATTTTATTGCGAGAAATAAAGCCAGAGTTGCCACAACAAATATGGCAAAATCCCGTCAGAAAAAGCTTGATAAAATGGATAAGATAACTCTTATGCGTGAAAAGCCTAAG
This sequence comes from Ruminococcus sp., assembly GCA_017437285.1. Classification (GTDB taxonomy): domain Bacteria; phylum Bacillota; class Clostridia; order Oscillospirales; family Ruminococcaceae; genus Ruminococcus. Next base: position 3,310 of record JAFSBM010000037.1, read on the forward strand.
CCTGTTTTCTCATTCAGAAAGGCACGTACACCGGGACGAGTTGTAATTGACTGTAAGGATATAGTTTTAGGATACGATGAGCCGTTGACAAAGCCTGTTTCAGTACAGGTTGAAAACGGACAGAAAATTGCAATCCGTGGAGTTAACGGTATAGGAAAATCCACTCTCCTTAAAACTCTGCTGAAAATCATTCCACCAATTTCGGGAACTGTTGAGCATGACCAGTTTGTGGAATATGGCTATTTTGAGCAGGAGGAAGAAAGTACAGACCGTACATCTCTCGATGTTATATGGAGCGAATATCCGGCAATGACCAATGCAGAAGTCCGTGCAGCTCTTGCACAATGCGGACTTACAACGGAGCATATCACATCACAGATGCGAGTGCTTTCGGGAGGCGAAAATGCAAAGGTAAGAATTTGCAGAATTATGCTTAAAGAGATTAATCTGCTTGTGCTTGACGAGCCTACAAATCACCTTGATGTAGATGCTAAGGAGTCCCTGAAAAAGGCAATCAAGGACTATAAGGGAACTGTTCTCATTGTAAGCCACGAACCCGAATTCTATATGGATGTTGCCGATGTTGTGTGGAACATTGAGGAATGGTCAACAAAGATTATATAAACCAATTGAGTGATTGGTATAAAAAAATGGACGTTCATTGCGAACGTCCAATTTTTTGCAATAGGGCATCTCTAAAAACTCGTTTGATTAAAGAAAAAACAGATAGGTGCGGCAGCTGCAAGGAAACCTTCCGAAGGCGTGCTGCCGCACTCCGAGGGAGGTTGACGCAGCAGATGTCGTGCATAGCTGTTTTTTTCTCAAAAGGGTTTTTTAGAGATGCCCAATAGTATATTATTTTTTTAATTCAGCATTAACAGCGTCAAATTCAGCAATCATATCATCAGTAGGCTTTGCAGTGCAAAGTGAAACGATTACATTAACGATAATAGCTAAAACAAATGCAGGGAGAAGCTCATAAATAGCGAATACACCGCCAAGCTTTGCAATTACAAACTTCCAGAGGAAAACCATAACTCCGCCGGTGATAAGACCTGCAATTGCACCGTATTTGTTGGAACGCTTCCAGAAAAGAGCAAGAATCATTACAGGAGCAAATGTAGCACCGAATCCAGCCCATGCAAATGAAACGATACGGAATACGGAGCTGTCAGGATTCCAAGCGATAAATACGGAAAGAACAGCAATAACAACAAGAACAAGTCTTGCAGAAATCATAGACTGCTTCTGATTAAGGTTGATTTTGAACATACCCTTGAGCAGGTTTTCAGACATACTTGAAGATGCAGCAAGGAGCTGTGAGTCAGAAGTTGACATTGTAGAAGCAAGAATACCTGCGAAAATAAGACCACCGAGAATAGCGAGAATAAATCCGTTTTCGCTCATATATGTAGCCATTTTCATAACGATTGTTTCAGACTGTGTACCGCCGAGCTTTTCAATTGTACCGTTTGCTGAAAGTGTGTTTCCGATAATACCAATGAAAATTGCAACAGCCATTGAAATTACAACCCAAACGGAAGCAATTCTTCTTGATGTCTTAACCTTTTCCTTATCTTCAATAGCCATAAAACGGAGGAGAATATGAGGCATACCGAAGTAGCCAAGTCCCCACGCAAGAAGTGATGCGATTGAAAGTGCGGAATATGGAGATGAACCGCCTGTTTCGGGATCATGAAGTGCTGTAAATGAGAGATAGTCAGTAAGTCCCTTTGCGTTATTCATAACAGTATCCACACCGCCTGCGGCGTCAATACCGAAGATAACGAGGATAATGAGAGCAAGAGTCATAACGATACTCTGAATAAGGTCAGTTGTGGAAGCTGCAAGGAATCCGCCAACTGATGTGTAAGCGATAATAATAACAGCACTTATAATCATTGCAAGGTGATAGTTAATGCCGAAAAGTGTAGAGAAAAGCTTACCGCAGGCAGAAAATCCCGATGCTGTGTAGGGAATGAAGAAAATGAGGATAATTGCCGCAGAAATACCCATAAGAATTTTCTTGCTGTCACGGTAGCGGTTTGAGAAAAAGTCGGGGATTGTGATTGAGTTGCCGCATTTTTGAGTGTAAACACGAAGTCGTTTAGCAACGATAAGCCAGTTGATGTAAGTACCGATTGCAAGACCGATAGCAGTCCAGCCTGCCTCAGCACAGCCTGTGAGGTAGGCAACTCCCGGGAGTCCCATAAGAAGCCAGCTGCTCATATCGGAAGCCTCAGCACTCATAGCTGTGACGATAGGTCCAAGCTTTCTGCCTCCGAGATAGAAATCGCTGACATCTTCGTTCTTTTTGGAACAAACAAGTCCGATTACCACCATCATCAGCATATAGGCGACAATGGTGACAAACATAATTATCAGGTTTTTTTCCATAAGTTGTGTGTATAGATTTAAATGTTAACTTAAATCTATACCCTCCTTTCGTAAAAATTTTTGAGCCATACTAAAGATATGGCTCATTTTCGGAAATACCTGTTAATAATTATATCACAATTTCGTCACAAAAGCAATTGCCACTATGCACAAAGTACCCTATGTAAATTTATGAGATATTACAGAGAAGAAAGTCAATTTTCTGAATTATCGTACATATCACGGAGTTTAGCGATAGCTTTTTTCTCAATCCTTGAAACGTAGGAACGGGAAATATTCAGCTTTTTTGCTGTTTTATATTGTGTATGGGGAGTTTCGGAATAAAGTCCGTAACGATATACTATAATTTCAAGTTCACGCTTATCAAGGCATTTTCCAAGGAAATCATACAGCTGCTTTGAGTGAATTTTCAAGTCAACCTGTTCGTGAATGTCAACTCCGTCATCAATGAGGTCAATGAGCGTCATTGCGTTTCCGTCCTTATCAGTTTCCACAGGCTCACCGAGATAAATATCACCTGAGGATTTTTTTGCAGCACGGAAATTCATAAGAATTTCATTTTCAATACATCTGCTTGCATAAGTAGCAAATTTTGCACCCTTGCTGTAGTCAAAGGAGGAAACCGCCTTGATAAGCCCGATTGTACCGATTGAAATTAATTCATCCTGCTCCTGCGGAGATTGAGTGTATTTTTTTACAATGTGTGCCACAAGCCGCAAATTATGCTCAATCAGCTTATTTCTTGCAGATTTATTGCCCTCTGACATCTCCTTGAAGCAGTTGAGTTCTTCATCTGCCGAAAGAGGCTTAGGGAAAATATTAGTGTTTTCAACGTGGAGAACAAAAAACAAGAGATTTTTCAGCAATTCAAAAAACATAACAGACACCGCCTTATAAATATTGACGGTAAAGTATATGCAGAAAATCGACAGAAAATGACAATAACCGCACAAATACCGAATTTGTACTTGTGCGGTTATAAGATGTTTTAGATTAAGCCAGCGTCCATTTTTTGAATGTGAAGTGCATCTGACGCTGTAATGCCCTCGTTTCCGTCAACATCGGCATTAATCATACCAACAGATGAAAGAGCGTATTTATCGCTGTTGCCGATTGATTGAAAAATTGCGGCAGCATCAGCAATTGAAACAACGCCGTCACAATTTGCATCACCTGCAAGAACAGTTGTACTATCATCGGCTATGGTAATATTAAAAGCAGAAATAGTTTTTTCAACTCCCGATTGAGCTGTAATTTTTACGGAATATTCTCCGCTTTCGACAGCTGTAATTTTTTCAAGAGCAATTGTATCCGTTGTGAAATCTGGGAGCAATTCGCCGTTTCTGTACCATTGAAATTTTGTATCGCCCTTTGTTTCTGCAACAACGGTATAGCTGTAATCTTCACCCGATTTGAGTCTTACATCGGTAAACTGAGAAATTACAAAGAAATCAGAGCCTACAGTTGCAGTTTTGGCTTTTACATCGCTTTTCACAACCCAATCATTGGCACTATCCTGCATAGAAATTCTCACATCGGTAATTTCAGAGCCTGCCTTTATACCCATAACTTCAAAGGGGAATTTAAATTCAACCATATCATCGCTCCAGACGCAGCGGCTTCCGTCATAGCTGTCGTGATTGAAGTAGATGAAACCATTGCTTACATAATAAATCCAGTAAAATTCGTCATTATTTCTCAGCTGGAAGTTATAAACAGGAGCAGCTGCGTTCTGCTTTGCGGTACTCATAACATAAAAGTGATTATCGTCGGCTTTTGCGTAAAGCTTAACTCCCTCCTCGTTTTCAGCAATGAGCATATCCTCCGTCCATTCATCGGGGGAGGAAATTATACCGTCAATTACAGTTCGTCCGTTAAGGGAATAAAACTGCACAGGGGAATTATTTTCGCTGCCGTTTACAGTAATAGAATTATCAGTACCATTTTCCGCTGATTCAGTAACGGTAACTGTGCCGAGATAATTGGCGGCAATTGAGGAATCCCACACATCTTTATTTGCAAAACGGATACTTCTGCCGTTCATATTTGTAAGTGAAAGGGGAGTAGCCATATTGAGTTTGAGCATAACATTCCAATCGCCCACAGGGAGATTATCGGGCAGCTTAATATTCAGCGTATTTTCTGTAGTTTCGCAGGAATTCCATTTACGGCAATCCGTATCAGCTTCCGCATAGGCAAAAACTCCGTCCTTTTCAAGAAACACATATGACTGCACCAGCGGAATAACATTTGCAAATCCTGTATTTTCAATGGAGAAATTTACAGTAACATTTCCGCCCTGCTGAGTTTTCGGAGTAAGCTTTGAGTCACGGATTACAAAACGGTAGCCGATATGGTCACGTATAAACTGAAACACATTCTGACCGTAGTATGCGGAATTGTCCACGCCCTCAACGGTGTATTCCTCGCTGAACGTAAAATCCTTATAGAACGGGAAAATATTGCAGTTGATATAGCTTAAATGAGTTTTATACATTTCAGGAATTGCATTTTCGGGGAGGTATGTATCAAAGGATTGAGCAAAATCGTGAGCACCCGAAAATTCACCGCCGTAGTATGAGGTCAGCGTCTGATGATTAATCCAGTCGGTTTCAATTTCACGGTTTGAGAAAGTGCCGAGGTCGTTGACACTTCCCATATAGCCGTCATTGAAAAGACCGACTCTGTCTTTATTTTCCTGAATTGTGGTGGAATATTCGCTTTCCGTTATACTGTCAATCAGCTCAAAATTATTCAGTTCTTTTCGCTCTATGCCTATCCATTCAGCGAAAATATCGGGAGTTCTGACAGTTACGGGAATAGGTGCAGGAACAGCTTGCAGCATAGCTTCAAGGACTTTAGCTTTATAGTCAACGGTAACATATTTTCCGCCGTGCATTTCTCCCCATTTTCCAACAAGTCCAGCCTCTACGTAAGCGATTATATCCTTATATTTTTCAAGTAGTCCGCTTTCTTTAATCTGGTCAATGTGGTGGAGTACCTGCTCAAAAGTTGCAGGTTCGGGGTTATCTTTTCCCAAATCGTCATAGCGGAAACGCATAGCAATCATACAGCCGTTTTTGCGGCAATTTTCAAAAGTCTGGTCCCACGCATTAAAAAAGGTTTCGTCAAGGTCGTAGTCAATTCCCTCGGTATATGTCCCGTCATCGTGGTAAGTACCGTTTACGCCGCAGGAGAATTCGCCAATATCAATAAAAAACAAAACAAGTTTTGCGTCAGGGTTATACACGGGAGTGCTGCCTGGTTTGCAGTTAGGCCATACAGTTGAGGTATAACCTGCGGCAGGATTGGAAATAGTTTCAACTATTTCGGTATAGTCGATACCGCTGTCAACAAGTGCAGATTCCTCAGCACTAATGGGAAAAGCTGTCATTGAAGTTAGTGCAGCGGCAGAAGTCAGAATTGAAATGAATTTTTTTAATTTTCTTATCATAATAATCACCATAAAAAATGCCGCATAAGCCGTTAGGGTTTATGCGGCAAAATTTCTCAATTATAGGCAAGCATCTTTCGCACAAGCTCTGTGCGGCATTGCCTTTACTTTTTTTGTTTGTGGGCGAGTTTGTAAACATACATTTGCTCATCAGCCTTGTTAATCAGTTCATCAATATTCAGGTCTGCGTCCACAAGTGCATACGAACAGCCGATACTTGCACGTACATTATAGGGCTTTCCTGAATTTTTATTATACTCCACAAGTGCTTTGAGGAAACGAACTTTGAATTCTTCAAAAACCTGTTCGGGGTCGTTACTGTAAGTGAATATCGCAGCACAGAATTCGTCACCGCCAAAACGAGCGCAAAGTTTACTGTGGAGAGAGCTGCTGACAAGAGCATTAGCAATTGTAATAATTGCGGAATCTCCCTCTGAATGACCGAATGTATCATTTATAAACTTTAATCTGTCCATATCTGCGGAAATAATTAACAGGGTAGAACCAATGTAATTAGATTCGATAAAGGCTTCATTCATTTTCTGGTAAAATCCACGGCGATTGAACAAACCTGTCATATAGTCACGCTGTGAAAGCTTTTTAAGCTCCTCGTTCATACTTCTGATTTGCACTCGGCTATGGAAATTTCCAAGAGTTGAAGTAATAGCCGTCATCATAGTATTTACTTTCTCGTATTCGTCAATGTCTATTTCAGGTTGGAAAACGCAGTAACCCATAACCATATCTATATAATGAGAACAGCAGATAATGATTGGATTTTCATTTTCCATAAGAAGGTCAAATCGTGGAAGAAGTTTTGAAGTAGGTATTTTACACCGTTCATACTCGTGATTTCTGTAGCAATGATACATCACATCAACTTCATCACTGTAGCAATTTTCCCCTTTATAAAGACTTCCGAAATGTGGAGGTTCAAAAACATTATCATTGAGCATAAACACACAGGTATCGAATTTGAATCTTCTAACAAGGAAACGTGGCAGAAAATTAATGTCAGAAAGATTCAGCATAGAAGTTTGCGTATGGCAAATCATTTTTTGTCTTTCATCGGATTTTCGCACGCTTGTAAGTAAAGCTCTGATTGAAGATTGAACATTTTTATAATTTATAGGCTGACAGCCGCAGGATTGAGAGTAATCAATGCTGAAATCCACACAATAGGATTTTTCAACAGGAATATTATTCAACATTTTTTCAAGAGTATCAATTATCAGAGAACTCATTTTTTCAAAATCCTGTTTGCAAGTCGTAATACGAGGTGGCAGGTATTCCACCTGTTTTATACCGTCAAATCCTGTAACAATGCAGTCTTTTGGAATTTGAACTCCCATATTCTGCAAATAGTCGCTGACGGTAATTGCCATAAGGTCGTTGGCACATATAATAGCATCGGGAACTGCACGATTTTCCTCTACGAACCATTTGTTCAGAACCTCAATTGTAGGCTGTTCCCAGAAGCATCCATAACCGATATTTTCAGGTATAAATGGCAGATTGTTGATAGCCAAGGCACGGCGAAAAGCCTCTACACGTTCCTGAGAATACACATTATCTAAAAAGCCTGCCATAAGGAAAATATTTTTAGCGTGATGAACTTCAATAACATGGCGGCAGAGTTTTTCAAACACGTTTGAATTATTGAATGTAAAGGTAATGCACCCCTCCATATCCTTATCCATGGAAATTATGGGGATATTACGCTTTATACAATTAACACGGATTTCTTCAACTATCTCAGGGTCATAAATAATATTGGGGAAAAAAATAAGTGCTGACAGAATATCATAGGGGATAAGTCTGAAAACAGCAGATGCACCCTCATTAGTTTCGGGACTTTGTTCATATAAATCAGCACAGGAATTGAAAACAAGCAGTCGGTAACCGTATTTTACAGCATGCTTATTCAATTCTGCAACAAAATTAAATCTGTCTTCTTCATGAAGTGTCGAGAAGCAGACACCGATAAGTTTTACTGGCTGCATAGTTTACGCTCCTTTCTAATCCAATTTTATCACATATATTATAACATATTTAATACCATTTGTAAAGGGGTAAATTGTAAAAATTTGTTCAAATATTGCTGTTTTTTGTGAAATTTTCGTGAAATTATATTGATTTCAACTATTTTGTGTGATATAATAATAAAAGAATACACACAGTTGATTTATTTGGTTCAGTACGACACATAATTATATGAAAAAAGCTGAAATAGTGTGAAATATCGAAGGATTTTTCACATCGTGTTAACCAAGGGTTACAACAAATTCGAAAAATCGGAAAGAATTTTAGAATATCTGAAATTAAAATCAGATTTTTATAACAGTGAAAACAAGCGAAAAACAGAAGAAAATTCAAATAGATATCCAAAATGTTAGTTGTGCATAACAAAAAAATATAATCTTTTTTGTGAAAATTCTGTTTTTTTAGGGCTTTAAAAACACTTATATATGAAAGCTTTCAAAAGTTCGGGAACACATCGGCAAAATTCAGGTGGAGGTGAAAAGACGATTGTGGAGAACATTGGTAACAATACATCGGAATATAACGGCATAGACGTTAACAAATTAATTTCTGACTGTTCTTACTCCAAGGAAAGTTTAAGAGAATTATACAATATGTTTAAAAGCAAAGTCTTTGCCATAGGATTTGGAATAACGTCGGACTACTATCTTGCAGAGGACTGCGTAGCGGAAACCTTTGTAAGACTTGCACAGACAAAGAATTTCAATCCCGAAAAGGGTGATGGAGTAGGTTATATTATAACAATGGCACGAAACATCGCTTTTGAGCTGCGTCGCCAGCATCGTCATGACGATGATTCAATCATAATTCAAAGCTACGGCGTGGCTGACCATACTGTTGAAGACAGTATTTACATAAATGAGCTGCTCATGTATCTGAGCGATTCCCTGAGGCAGGTTGTAATTATGAGATGCATCTGCGATCTGCCTTTCGGGAAAATTGCAAGGATAATGAAATGCCCTGAATCGTCAGTAAAATACAAATACAACAAGGCAATGGCAATTTTAAAGAAAAAGGCAGGTGTTAACAGTGAAAGATAAAAAAATCGTACAGACGGATTATAATGATGTAGAAGTGCTTCTGCGAACAAAAATGAACGAGCTTTCTGACTCTGTTGACTGCTTTGACAGAATTTCAGAACGGGTATTTGCTGAAAATTTCAGCGAATTTGGCGACTGCGGAGATGTTGTTACAGAGCTTGAAAATGTAACTGGAAAACCACGTATTTCCCGAATTATCAAGGGAATAGCATTTACCGCCGCAGCCGCAGCTGTTATTGCAGTAGTACCACAGACAGACATAGGACGGGAAATGCTCTCAAATATTGCGGGAGAAACAGACAGCGATGATTTTGCCTTTCTGGTCAATGAAATTGAAGCTGAGCTGAAAGACGGAGAATACAGAGTGACAGATGTTTCATTGGATTATTACATAAAAAATGACGTTCTTGTAACGCCTCTTTTCTGCTGTCCCTTTGAGGAATGTGAAAGAGATAATACTTATGTAAGAATCTTTACAAAGCAGCTTGGCGGATATGATACATCTCAGATATATGCAGTTTTATACAGCGACACATACACGCCTGATAATTTTATAGCCGCCGCAAAGTCAAGGTACAAATTCACAGACGAGGATATGACAGCGGAGCTTGGTGACGGATATGAATTTTACAATTCGGCTGAAAGTGTCATTGAAAAGCTGTATTATATGGATGAGAAAATGGGTTATCTTTATGATGAAACAGGCGGTCAATATTCCGCAGGAGCATTTGACAACACGATGATAACAAAAAATGAACAGGGCGAAACTGTAAAGGTATCAAGTGAAATTGTAATTATCAATAATAATACAGGAAAATACCAGTACGATGTAATTTTTAATGAAAATGGAATTGATAATTATTCCCGTGAAAAAATGTGGGTACGTTCATTGTATTTCAATGGCAACTCATCATTTCCTGTAATTTTGAATTCAGATTTTGAGGAAACTGATTTATTACAGAAAATTCCCGAAAATCAGGCGGAAAAATCAGATCTGATATTTACATATCCCTTTGAAAAAAGTGAAATGAGTATTGACGAATTTGGTAATCCGCTGGATTCTTTGGGTGATGTTTTCACGGTTTCAACTAATGCTTTAAGCAGTTACTTGATTACAATGCCTGTTCCAAAAAATCCCGAAGCCCTTATGACGCTTAGAATGTACATTCCTACAATTTGGCATGATAACGGAGATACAATTTATTTAGATAATACTGTGTATCAGAATTCTCTTGATATGGTAAATGATATTCCCATATCTAGGGAAGAACAGGAAGCTGAATACGAAAAGAAAATGGCTGAAATTGAAAATTTCCTTGAACTCGAAAGACTTCGCCTTGAAGAAGAGATAAAGTTGAGAGAAGCCCAAAAAGCCGAGGAAATCAGAAAAGAGGCTGTAAAGAATATGGAAGAAATTGAGCAAAGGGCAATGGAAGAACAAAAGCAAAGGGCAATGGAGGAACAGAAAAAGTTAGGAGAAGTTACAAAACCGATTGGGAATTGATATAAAATGATTCCGTTAAAGCACCGCACAGTTCGTCTGTGCGGTGTTTCAGAAAAAGGAGAAAATTATGAAAAAGACAATTATAATGTTGACAGCACTAATGCTGTCCGCTGTTTCGTGCAGCGAAGTTAAACAAAGCGAAAGCATAACAAGTAATTCCGAAAACACAACAGTTTCTTCACCGTCAGATGAAAAGGGTGAAATTGAACTTACCTACGCTTATTACAATGAGCTTGGAAATGAATTTAATAAAATGGTGAAAACTTTCAATGAAGAAGAAAACGGCTGTAAAATTGTTTTAAAGGATTACAGCGATATGCTTGTATACGAAAATCCCGAATTCAAAGCAGGAATTACCAAAGAAAGCTATGCAGCGTTAAAAGTTGAAATGTATCAGGATATAATCAAGGGTGAAATAGATATTGTCGATTCATCAATTATTGGTGAGCCTTCAGCCTTTGAAATATTAAAAAATCAAGGAGCATTTGCAGACTTGTATCAATTTATGGAAAATGACCCCGATGTTAATCGGTCAATCCTCAATGAAACGGTACTAAAACTCAATGAAATTGATGGTAAGCTTTACAGTATGCCGACTTACTTCGGTATTAATACAATGATTGGAGAAACTAAATATGTCGGTACAGAAGAAAACTGGACTTTTGAAGAATTAAAGAATTGCTGGGAGCAGATGCCCGAGGGAGCAACAATTGGAGGTCACAAAACAAAAGACTATGTTTATATGGTCTTATTGAGAAATATGCTTCATGAATTTGTAGATTATAAAAATGGTACAGCCTCTTTTGATTCGCCGAAGTTCAGAGAAATACTTCAATTCTGCAATGATAATTTTGCAACTTTGGATTACGGCTGGGGTTCAGTTCCAATTGACTTCAATTCTCCTATGTTCATAAATGATTTCCCTATACACGGAATAATGAAATATTACGAATATACCAAAGGTGAAAACACTCTTGTAGGCTATCCCTCAAATGACGGCAGGGGAGCGTATATAGAGCAGCATATTAACTATAATTTTGCTATAAATGCGGGGATTTCAGCAGAAAAACAGGAGTGTGCGTGGCAGTTTATACGAAGATTTTACGATTATGATTATCAGCTTGACCAGTACAATCCAAAATTTGATGACGGAAAAGGAGGATTTTTTTATCAGGAGGAAGTTGGAATTCCCATAAACAACAAAGCCTTTGAGGAGGGTGCAAGACAGATTATTAACGGAGAAATATATTCTGCTGTAATTACACAGCAGGGAGTTGAGGTCAACAATGGTCTGCCCACTCAGGAGGATTATGAGGGGCTTGTAGAATATATAAAAACGGTAAATATGGTAGAAACACGAATACATGATGATTTATGGCAGATTATACAAGATGAAATTTATTCTTATTTTGCAGGAGGACAGGACATTGACACAACCATTGACCATATACAGAACCGTGCGTCTATTATGGTAAGTGAAAAAGCATAAGGAGAGATGATGAAAAAGACATTTAAAAAGACAATTATAATGTTGACAGCACTAATGCTTTCTGCGGTTTCGTGCAGCGAAGTAAATGGAAACGTATCTGTATCGGAAAGTATTTCTGACACAAAACAGACATCAGCGAAGAAAGATGATATTGTAATAACCATTGCTCTAGCAGTTGAGCCTGAACATAATGAATTTGATGAGTTCAACAATGCCGATAATGGTTATCGCATTGAATATGTTGCAAGTCGTTCTCGCCTTGATGACAACGGAGGTCCTCTGATATACACAACAGAGGAATATAAAAAGCAGGACTTTGATTTGATACAAAGGATAATCAATAAGGACGATATTGACATTGTGGGTGCTTTTTCGTTCAATAATCCCGCTTATTACGAGATACTTAAAAGTAAAGGAGCGTTTGTCGATCTTTATGAATTTATGAAAGACGATCCCGATGTGAATCCCGAACTGATGAACAAGCACGTTCTCGAACTATGCAAGACAGACGGGCATCTTTACGGTTTGCCCTATTCCTATAAAGTTCATACAATGATAGGAAAAAAAGAATATGTGGGCAGCAAGCAAAACTGGACTGTCGATGAATTTCTTGAACATTGGGACAAAATGCCCGATAATACAACCATAAACGGAAGCCGTAATGCAGAAAATATTTATTATACTATTTTGAGATCAAATCTTACTTCATATGTCGATTATACGAAAGCCGAGGTGTATTTTGATTCTCCTGATTTCCGCAAACTGCTTGAATTTTGCGGAAGTTTTGAAAGCAATCACGGAGAAAAATCAGAACTTGATTACAATGCTCCTAATTTCGTATCTGTATATGATGTAACAGGTTTTAACACATCACTTTTTTGCTATAAGGACAGCAATTCTAATGAAGCATTAGTTTCTCACATAAAAGACGGCGAATACACTTTAGTAGGTTATCCCGATTCTGAGGGACAAGGCTCCTATATCAGTACAAACGGTGAATATTCAATATGTTCACATTCCTCAAAAGAAAAACAGAGTGCCGCATGGGAATATATCAGGCAATTTTATACAGAGGAGTATCAACAGAATCATGTTATTCAGAAGTACGAACAATATATAAATGGCGAAAAAGTTGTGAGTTATTCAGCAGAGGGCGGTTTCTGTATTAATAACAATGCTCGGCATACAACGGCTGAAAGAATCTGTAAAGGGGAATATTCTAACCCTACTTATGAAAATAAAGGCGAAACATTTGAAACTCCGCTTCCCACTATGGAGGACTGTGAGGTTATAGAAAAATACGTTGATTCAATAAATCGAATTGACACCGAATTGGACAGACCTCTATGGGAAATAGTCAACGAGGAAATACTCGCATATCTTGGCGGGGGACAAGACATTGACACAACCATTGACCATATACAGAACCGTGCGTCTATTATGGTAAGTGAAAAAGCATAAGCTTTGTGATAAAGTCGTACATCTTTATGATAATTTCTATTCCCTTTCGTTTTTTTCTGGACATTTTCAAAAATATATGTTATAATACATAAAAACGAAAGGAGTGAAGTATATGTCGGAAAACCGTGATAACAGCGTTGTATCTCATTTTTTCAGCCACCGTGAGGAAAATTTTGAATACGCCCCCTTTGACAGGGAAATGGCATTTTATGAGAGTATCTGCTCAGGCAATATGGAATTTGTAAAAATGTTTGCCGAACCTCTATTCTGCGAGGGCTGCGGCACATTAAGCCGTGACCCTCTGCGGAATATGAAATATCATTTTACTATATCAGCAGCTTTGATAGCAAGATTTTGTGTAAACAGCGGTATGACCCCCGAACAGGCATACAGTTTAAGCGATGTATTTATAAATCGTGCCGATGAATCTGCATCTATTGAAGATGTGCGGAGTATTCACGATGAAATGATAGAAGAATATACAAAGCAGATGCGTATTCTCCGCAGCAGCAAGCTCTATTCAAAGCAGATTTTACGTGCAGTTGAGTATATAAGCGAACATCTCCACAGCCGTGTACTCATTGAAGATGCCGCAAAATCCCTGCATATTACCCCTGCATACCTTTCAAGATTATTCAAATCCGAAACAGGAATGACCTTTTCCGACTACGTAAACCACAGAAAAATTGAGGAAGCAACAGGACTATTGCAATATTCCGACTATTCCGACTTGGAAATCAGCAATTTGCTGTGTTTCAGCTCCCAGAGTTATTTTATCAAGATTTTCAAAAAAGTTATGAATATGACTCCGAATGAGTATAAAAAGAAATATCGTATGCTAACACACACGAAAAAAAAGGATATTCCCGAATAAAATCAACACTTTCTGCGATATATGTTGTTCCATTTCAAGCTTTTGTTATGATATAATAATATTGTAATAAAAATCCAAGGAGGTTCTTGAAATGAACACAGATAAAATTTTAGCGGAGTCAATTGCAAAGGATTATATTTCAAAGAGCAGTTCAAAAATTGCTGCATTAAAAAAGCTTGACAGAAAAGCAAAGCTGCCTGCAACAATTTTTACTTATACTTTTGGAATTATCTCATCACTTATTGTTGGCACAGGTATGTGCCTTGCAATGCAGGTTTTAGGCAGCGGAACAGGTGCTGTTGTTGCTGGTGTAATCATTGGCATTATAGGATTTGTGGGCTGCGGTGTGAACTATTCTATTTACAAGAAATATCTTGAAAAATGCAAGGCAAAATATTCTTTTGAGATTGTCGAACTTGCAAAACAAATAAGCGAGGAGTAAGCAGAGGTGCAGAGTGAATAAGTCCGAAAGTAAGTATTTCAATACTGCGGTGAAAATGAATGAAGCGCTGATAAAGCTGCTTGAAAAAAAGTCATTTGAGTATATAAGTATCAGCGAGGTATGCAAGGAAGCAGGCGTTAATCGCTCTACGTTCTATCTGCACTATGAAAATATATGCGACCTGCTTGAAGAAACAATGCAGTATATGATTGACAGCTTTCTTTCCTACTTTTCCGCCGATGTCAAGCTTATTACGCTTGATTTTACCAGTTCGGGACTTGCTGAATTGAATTACATTACAGAGGAATATCTCACTCCCTATCTTTCGTTCATAAAGGAAAATCAACGCATATTCTCTACGGCAATTTCAAATTCGAGAGTATTTGGTTTTGAAAAAATATTCAATCGTATGTATGCGAATATATTCGAGCCAATTTTACAGCGGTTTAATTATCCTGTAGAGGACCGAAAATATGTTATGATTTATTACCTCAGCGGTATAAATGCTGTTGTAACGCAATGGATAAAAGACGGATGCATAAATTCAATAAGCTGCATTTCACGTATCATTCAAGAGTGTATATTCGGACTTGACGGAAGTCTGATAAAGCTGTTGAGCGGTGATAATTAAATAAAACACCTAAAAGGCTATGGCGGTAATCTATTCAAAGATGCTGCCATAGCTTTTTGTTAAATGGATACTCTAATTTTTTTGGTAAATATGGTGTTTTTTTAATTATACGGTTTATGGATTTTCACGAAATAACCATTGACTTTTACGCTAAATAGATGTATAATTATAATGTATCGGTATGCATTTTAACGCTTTAATTTGCTGATACGAAATACAAATGGAAACGACACAAGGAGGAAACTATGAAGTCTTACAAAAAAAGTGTAATTGCAACACTTTCGGCAGCATTATGCCTATGCGTAACAGCTCCATTTGCTGCATATGCGGCGGAAGATGATAATTCTATTTCTGATTTTACCGTTGAAGCGACTGAATATTCAGCTGAATGGGTAACTGACAGCGAGGGCAGAATTTTTTACTATGACCAATCAGGTGAAATGGTAACAGGGGAGCAGGAGATTGAGGGCGAATCTTATCTCTTTTCCAAAAATGGCGTACTTAAAACAGGCTGGAGAACAGTAGCAGGCAAACGCCGTTACTACAATCCCGAAACAGGAAAGCCTGTGTATGGCAGATTTACTGTCTGCGGTGAAGAATTCTTCATAGAGCCTGACGAGGGCAAGCTTACAGATACAGTTTATAAATCCGAAAGCGGTGATTTATATCTTGTAAGCGAAAAAGGCACATTTGTACAGGAACAGGGCAGATATGAACAGGACGGTGCATATTACTGCGTTACTGAAAACGGCACTCTTGCAAAGGGGTTAGCTAAAGTAAATGACATTCCTTATATTTTCGGCGAGGACGGCAAGCAGAAGCTTGGCTGGGCTGAGGATAACGGCAAGGAATTTTATTACGATACAACTAATGGAGAAATCAAGCTCGGTCTTGCAAATATTGACAATAACTGTTATTTCATTGACATAAACAACGGAAAAACAAAAGGTGTTGTTGATATAGACGGAGTTGAATATTACTTTTCAGAAGATAACGGAGTTCTGCAAACAGGACTTCTTGAAATAAATGAAAAAATCAAGTATTTTTATCCCGACGGTACATATGCTGTAGGTGTTACAGAGATTAACGGTAAAAAATATCTCTTTGACGAATACGGCACACGTATATCAGGACTCAATAATATTGACGGCAAGCTCTATTATGCCAATGAGGAGGGACTTCTTCTTAATGGCAGACTTAAAATAGGCGAGGATAAATATTATTTCGGTGATGATTATTCCGCACAGTCAGGATTGCTGGAAATAGACGGCGAAAAATATCTTTTTGGCAGCGATTTCAAAATGCTTACGGGTAAGCAGGATTATAACGGTGATACATATTGCTTTGATACAGAAAGCGGAATAATGCGTACAGGAAGATTAAAAATCGACGATAAGAAATATTATTTTGATGCCGAAACAGGTAAAATGTACAGAGGTTCTCTTACTACAGATGACGGTACCTACTATTTTACCGAAGACGGAAGTGCCGCAGCAGGAATAATTGAAATTGACGGAAAGAAATATTATTTCCATCAAGACACAAATGTTCTTACAACAGGCAGACGTATAGTTGACGGTAAAAAATACTATTTTGACCCTGAAAACGGCGGTGCTATGGCTACAGGCTGGGTAACTCTCACCGACGGAAGATATTATTTTACCGATAATGGTGAAATGGCAACAGGTTGGCTTACTATAGGCGAGAATAAGTATTATTTCAATGAAACCAGCGGCAAAATGGCTGCTAATCTTGTTAAGGACGGACTTAGCCTTAATACGGAAGGTGTTGCAGGACCTCTTTCAGACTTGCAGAAAAAAGCACAGACTGTAATTGATGCTAATGGCAGTTCTATACAGAGTGTATATAATTTTGTACGCAGAAACAATTATTACCGACTTATAGAATCAACTCGTTCACTGGCTCAGATTGAAAATATGGGTTGGAGCTACTTTGCAAATTATTCCCTTAATAACAGATTTGTAGTTTGCTACTACTTTGCGGCTATAACAGACCTTCTCTTTAAGCAGGCAGGTTATGAATGTCGTATTGTATACGGCACAGGCAGAGGAACCGGCGACCACTACTGGAATCAGGTATACGACGAAACATCTAAAGCGTGGATAAATTATGATACGTGCAACGGATATTACGGTGTATCATTTGCATATCTTCAGACTCAGAATTACACCTTTAAACAGTACGTATACCCTAAATATTATTGATTTTTGAAAGAAAGAACCCAATTATTGATTTTGAAAGGAAAAATTTAAAATGAACAAAAAGGCTATATCACTTTTAATTATGACATCTTTATTGACATCAGCAGTAGTTTCCTGCGGTCCTGATGAGGAGGTAAACAATTCAACACCTGACCTGCCGGTACTTTCTACTGAGGCAAATACAACAGAAGAAAATACCACCGAAGCATCAACTGAGGCAGTTACAGAGAAAACTACAGAGGCTTCAACCGAAAGCTCAGAAACTACAACTGAATCTACAACAGAAACTGAGGAATCAACTGAAGAAACCACAACTGAAGAAGTTACAGAGGCTTCAACCGAAGCACCTACGGAGGAACCTACAGAAGCTCCTACCGAAGCTCCTACTGATGCTGTTATGCAGGAAGTAAAATTCGGATTTGATACTCTTTTAAGCAGTGCAGGAAATGTTACATCTGCCCTCGGTGAGCCGATGAATGTTGCTACAGCACCAAGCTGCTACACAAATGGTGCAGATTCAAAGATTTATACATACGACGGACTTATAGTTGAGTGTTATGTCCTTGACGGTGCAGAAACAATCTGCGGAGTAACTATTACAAATGGCAATTACTCAACTGATAAGGGAATAAAAATCGGCAGCTCCAAAGCTGATGTTGAAGCGGCATACGGAGCAGGAGAAGAAATCGGCTATTATACAATATATGCATCAGGCGACAAAGAACTTGATGTTAAATATGAAGGTGATATTGTAACTGAGCTTTCATTTTTAGCAGCAGTATAAGGAGAAAATATGGTATTCAGCAGCCCTGTATTCCTGTTCATATTTCTTACGACGGTATATATTCTTTACAGAATTATACCGTCTGTAAGTATAAAAAACACGATTTTACTGATTTTCAGTCTATTATTTTACACTTATGGTGAACCGAAAGCTATAATTCTTATGATTATCTCAATTGTAATGAATTATCTTTTCGGTCTTTCAATGAAAAAAGAAAACAAGAGCAGAAAAATATGCCTGTTTTTTTCAATTGTATTAAATCTTACAATGCTTGGTATATTTAAATATGCAGGATTTGGCACAGAAATGCTCAATGCTCTGTTTTCAGCCAATATGGCAATTCCGCATATAGCTTTGCCTATAGGAATTTCTTTCTATACCTTTCAGGCAATGTCATATGTTATTGACGCATACAAATCACCTGACTACATACAGAAAAATATATTCAAGGTTGCCTTGTATATAACATTTTTCCCACAGCTTGTAGCAGGTCCTATTGTAAAATATTCTGATTTTGCACATCAGATAGATAACCGCACTATAACTCCACAGATGACAGCTGAGGGTATAAAGCGATTTATAACAGGTCTTTCAAAAAAGCTGCTTATAGCCAATACAATGGCATATGCAGCTGATTATGTATACAGCCTTGACACCTCTGAGCTTTCAATTCCTCTTGCATGGCTGGGATCATTGTCATATCTTTTTCAGATATACTTTGATTTCAGCGGTTACAGCGATATGGCAATCGGACTTGGAGCAATGTTCGGCTTTACATTTAAGGAAAATTTCAATTATCCCTATATTTCCCAAAGTATGCAGGAATTCTGGCGTAGGTGGCATATTTCCGTTTCCTCATGGTTTAAGGAGTACTTATATATTCCCCTTGGAGGAAACCGAAAGGGCAAAGTCAGAACGGCAATCAACAAACTTATTGTATTTTTCTGCACGGGATTATGGCACGGTGCAAGCCTGAACTTTATTGTATGGGGACTTCTCAACGGCATTTTCCTTATGATTGAGTCTTATGGTATTATCAACACTACGAAATGGTTCAGACCACTCAGACACATCTATGCTTTATTGGTAACAATCCTTGCCTTTGTATTTTTCAGAGCAGATAATCTTACAATTGC
Organism: Ruminococcus sp.; assembly: GCA_017437285.1. Classification (GTDB taxonomy): domain Bacteria; phylum Bacillota; class Clostridia; order Oscillospirales; family Ruminococcaceae; genus Ruminococcus. The sequence continues at coordinate 22,787 of JAFSBM010000037.1, forward strand.
CTGTCAGTACATCGGGCATATGTTCAAGCCCTCAGGCGGTACAACACAATGGATTATGTTTGTGGAACAGCTTACACCATTATATTTAGTTGTATTCGTATTCGCAATTATTTTCTCAATGCCTGTTATGGAAAAAATCAAGGCGTCAGCAAAAAGCAAAAAATCCGCAGCTATTTACGAATTCAGCACATACGGCATATCAATGGTGCTACTGGGACTTTGCATTTTATCTCTTTCCTCAGCGTCCTATAACCCATTTATTTATTTCAGATTTTAGGAGGCGGTATAATGAAAAAAGATAATTTATATAGAATTTATACTGCCCTTTTTATGGGAGTATGCCTTGTTCCTGCCATATGTACACCTTTTGTCAAAGGTGACGCATCAAAGGAAAAGCGTGAACTTGCCAAATTCCCCTCATTTACTAAAGAGGGAAAACTGAATACAGACTTTTTTGATGAATTTGAAACATATTTCTCAGAAAATTATGCATTCCGTCAGCAGCTTGTAAATGCCGACAGCCGAGTTAAATCTACCCTTGTAAAGACATCGGCAAATGATGATGTAATTGTGGGTAAGGACGGCTGGCTTTACTACAGCGAAACTCTCGATGATTTCAGAAGAACTGATACATTAAGTCAGACAAATATCAATTCAATTGCCTATAATATGCAGGTTATTGAGGACTATTGCAGCAGCAGGGGAGCTGATTTTCTCTTTTTCTCCACACCAAACAAAAATACTCTTTATCCCGAAAATATGCCATACAACTACATTCAGACGGATAATGAAAGTAATCTGGAAAGGCTTTCAGAAAAGCTTTCGGGCAAAGAATTTTTTGTTGATATGAAATCAGAACTTGAAAATCTCAATTCTGCCACAGCTTTATATCACAAGACTGATACTCATTGGAATAATTTCGGAGCATATGCCGCACATACAATTCTTATGAACAGACTTGGGAAAAGCTCCTGCGGTACAGGAAACGGCTGGTATACAGCAAATGACCGCTTGGGCGATTTAGCGGCAATGCTATATCCTGCGGAAGATGCAAAGGATATGCAGCTCCACAACGATTATGAATTCAAGTATGAATACACAAGCCGCTTCAAAGGTCTTGATGATATTTCTATAACGACAGCAAACAGCAATGCCGAGGGAAATCTCCTGATGTTCCGTGATTCCTTTGGCGAGGCTATTCTTCCATATATGGCGGAACAGTTTGCAACAGCTGAATTTTCCAGAGCAGTTCCCTATAATTTGATGAATGTAAAAGTAGGGGATACCGTAGTTTTGGAAATCGTTGAACGAAATCTTGGAAATCTCCTTGATACTGCTCCTGTTATGGAAGCTCCGATTCTGCCAATCAAGGACATTGAAGCAGAAAACGGAAATCCGTGGGGTACAACCATAAAAAAGAGAAAAGCAAACGGTATGACTCATATTTATGGTACTGTTCCCGAAAGCTTTATCAGAAGTGAAAATTATACATTTGCATTTGAAATTGAAGGCACATTATATGAAGCTTTCAATATCTTTGAAAAAGAGCTGCTTGAGGGATTTGAATACAGCCCATACGGCTATTCATTCTATATACCTGAAAGTATAGATACTGCAAGTATGAAAATGATTGTTTTAAACGAAAATGCCGGAGCAGTTTCTGCTCAATTCTTAACAGAGGGGTAATGACATATGAAGTATACAAAAATTATATCGCTTTTAGCTGCTGCATCAATGGCAGTTTCACCTGCATCTATGACTGTTTACGCTGAGGGCGATAATACAAATGATAAACCTGCACAGACAGAGCAGACACCGTCAGAGGAAGTTGCAACGACTACTACAACCACAGCAGCTGCTACAACTGAAATCACGACAACAGCTGCTACTACAACAGCTGAAGTGACCACAACTACAGCAGATACCGCTACATCTACCACAAAACCAACTACAACTGCAACAAAAAAGGTTACAACGACAACAAAACCCAAAACTACCACAACTACTACAGCTACAACAACAGAGCCTGTTACTACAACTGTAACTACAACATCGCCTGCTGATAATGCAGTAGTTGTAAAGCCTGTTTGCGAGCATTTTATCAAGAACGATGTCAATGGCGAACTTCGCATTTCTGTACCGGAGGATGCTACAGCAAAGGTTGATGTAGTTTACGAATCTCCCGAATATGACAAACACGAGTACTACAACTGCACTCTTGAGGGTGGAGAAGTGTATTCCTTAGCAATCGAGGGCAGAGATACAACTGAGGACGACTACCGCAATTATACCGTCAGTATTTCACTTACAGGCGGAATTTACGGAATCACCTCCGATAGTTATACAGAGAAATTCAATGTTGCTGATAAAAACGACAATCCTGATTCATTCAAATCTGTAAGCTATATTTTAGCAATTGACAATGTACAGTCCACAGAATCATTTGATATTACAACTGATAGAGAAAACCTTAAAAGAGTAGCTTTTCATCTTAACTATGTAATGCTTGGAGATGTAAACGATGACTCAGTTGTCAATTCTTCTGACGCTTCGATTGTCCTTGCAGAGTATGCAAAAATTTCCACAGGTGCAGCAAGCACTTTAACACAAAAGCAGTCCATAGCAGCTGATGTAAACAAGGATACTTTAGTTGATTCATCCGATGCTTCAAAAATACTTACATATTACAGTGAAATTTCAACAGGCGGTAAACCTACATGGGATTAATTCAATATAAAATTAACGATAAGCTTTACGGATTTACAATAAATAATATACGAAAAACAAAATTCGGCGATTTTATTGAAATGCGTCACGATAAGACATCTGCACCACTTGTATGGCTGAAAAACGACAATGACAACAAGCTTTTCAGCATTTCATTCAAGACAGTTCCCGAAGATGATACGGGCGTATTTCACATACTGGAACATTCCGTACTGGGCGGTTCTGAAAACTATCCTGTAAAAGAACCGTTCCTGTATCTGCTGAAAGGCTCAATGAACACATTTCTCAATGCAATGACCTTTCCCGATAAGACAATGTATCCTGTTTCAAGCCGAAATAACAGGGATTTTCTCAATCTCACAAAAGTATATCTTGACGCTGTTTTCAAGCCGTTAATTTATACCGTTCCAAACATTTTCTATCAGGAGGGACATCACATTGAATACAACGGCTGTGACGAGGAAGCGTCATATAAGGGCGTTGTTTTCAATGAAATGAAAGGCTATATCTCATCAGTTCACGAGCGAATTGAAAGTGAAATGAACAGCCTGCTTTATCCCGATACTTCATACAGATTTGAATTCGGAGGACTTCCCTCGGCAATTCCTGACCTTACCTATGAGCAGTTTACAGATGTTCACAGAAGATATTATAACCCTGCCAATTCATATATATACCTTGACGGTGACATAAATCCCGATGAAGTTCTGCCCCTTATTGACAGCTATATTTCACAATTTGAGGGAACTGTGGAAATTCCACAGATTAAGTATCAGGAGTCTACAGAAAGCAAGGTATGCGAGCTTTACTATGATTCTTCCGCTGAATGTGACGAATCCCAGACATATATTGCTGTGGGAAAAATTCTCGGCAGCTGGCAGAATATTGAAGATATAACAGCATACAGCGTTATCTCAAGAGCAATTGCAGGCAGCAATGATTCTCCCTTGAAAAAAGCAATTGTGGATTCAGGCTTATGCCTTGATGCGGAACTGATAGTTTCTGACGGCAATTTACAGCCTAACGGTGTGCTTAAATTTTACAATACCGATAAGGAAAATGGCGAAAAACTGCTTGCTATTACAGCTGATACAGTAAGGCGGCTTGTAGAAAAAGGCATTGACAGAGATTTGCTTGAAGCCGCAATAAATCGCTGTGAATTCATTTACAGAGAATCGGAAGAACCAAAGGGACTTACCCGCTGTGTTGATGCAATGTCGTCATGGCTTTATGGCGGTGACCCTCTTATGTATATCGACAAGGATGATGTTTTCAAGAGCCTCAGAGAAAAGCTTGACAGCGATTATTTTGAAAAGCTGCTGGAAAAATGGCTTCTTGATGAAAATGGCAGAGCTGTTCTTTATATGCTGCCCTCCGATACATATGGAGAGGAACAGGCACAGGCTGAAAAAAGCCGTGTACAAAGCGAAGTTACGGCAATGTCAGATGATGAAAAGTCACAGCTTATCAAGCTTAATGAAAATCTTGCTGAATGGCAGAATATCCCCGACAGCGAGGAGAATACAGCGAAACTTCCTAAACTTCCGCTTACGGAAATTTCAACTGAGCCAATACGATATATAACTGAGGAAAAGAGTGAAAATGGAATAAAAATCCTCACTCACCCTGTAAGTGAAAGCGAAATTACTGTAATGACGCTGTATTTTGATGCAGATGATTTATCTGCGGAGGAATTGCGTAAATTGTCGGTTATAGACCGTCTTATTGCGGAATTACCCACTAAGAAATCGGACGGAGTTGAGTTGCAGAAGCGAATTGAGGGAACTTTAGGCAGCCTTACAACAGATATTTTACCTGTAGGAAAGGAAAATTCCCCTGAAAGCTGCCGTGTATTCTTTGAATTGAAAACACGCTTTTTATCGAGAAATTTTGATAAGGCGACGGCTCTTATTTCAGAAATCCTTACAGAAACAGATTTTGTTCAGCCTGAATTTGCATTGAGAGAAATGCGGCAGGATGAGGAAAATATGAAGCAGGATATTATATCTGAGGGACACAGGTTTTCCGTCCGCAGAGCAACTGCAAATGCTTCTGCCGAATCTGCGGTTATTGAATTTATGCGTGGATTTGAGGGATATAAGGCACTTTGCGAAATCAACCGCCTTTCATCTGATGATTTCTCAGTATATCTTGAAAGTCTGAATGAACTTGCAAAGCGTATTTTCTGCAAGTCAAGGCTTACAGTTAGCATTGCAGCTGAGGGTGATTACGATTTGTCACAGCTGTTTGATAAACTTCCACAGGGCGAGGCTTGCGAGAAAAACTCAATGGAATTCAAGCTTGATATTTCTGAGAATAACTGCATTGAAATTCCCTCTGCAACAGCATATTCGGGAGCAGTTTTAGGCGGACAGATTGCGGATAAAGCCGCTTGGTCCGTGCTTTCATCTATGATTACCTATGAGTATCTCTGGAATGAAGTCCGTGTAAAGGGCGGAGCATACGGCTGCGGCTGTAATGTGAACAATATGAAAGAGGCTTGTTTCCACTCATATTGCGACCCTTCACCTGAAAAAAGCTTCGGTACATTTAAAAATACCGCAGATTTCATAAGGGAATATTGCATGGAAAATACCGATATTTCGCAGTATATCATAAGCAGTATTGCATCGGGTGAGCCTATTGTAAGCGACGGTGAGTATGTTGCAGCAGCTGACGGAATGTGTTTCAGAGGAATTACACAGGATACAAGGCGAAAGCTTCGTGGCGAAGTTCTTGAAATGACCTCTGAAAGGCTATGTGCCGCCGCTGAGGAGTTTGACAAGAAGATGTATTTCTGTGTTGTAAGCTCTAAAGATACAATTGATGAAGTTATAAAAACTCACCCCGACAGAAAATTCAATTGCGAAAGCATTAACCGGTAATAAAAAAGGCAGTAACGCAACAAAAATGCGATACTGCCTTTAATTTTATGTTGTTTGAGTTGCAGTTGTAGTGATTTCCGTAGCGACTGCGGAAGTTGTAGTTTCAGCAGGGGAGGGGGCATAATTTATGTATTCAACCTCTGAAAATGTGATTTTCAGCAGATTATTTGGCATTTCAAAAGTATGAATATTACCCTGCCCGTCAAGTGAAAGCGAATAATCTCCGCCCTCAAGACTGCCGCTGATTTCAGTAAATCCCTCATTTTCTGTACCTGTCAGCTGTTCCTGTGCAGCAAGGGAATCAACAGCTTCCATAAGATTTGTAATCATAGCTTTTACAGGAACTGCTGATTTCGGTACTGAAAAATCAAGCCCTTTGTAGCTTGCCTTGACGATATTTTCTTCAAAGGAAAGCTTAACTCCGCTTAATGTGTTAGGGGAATCAAATTCAGCCTCCCAGCATCTGTCGCCCTTTCGGTAAATAGTTCCCTCTGCGGAAAGCTTATCAAGATTTACCGTCATTTTAGCAGAAAATGGCGAGCCGAGATTGTTTTCAAGCTTTGATTGCGTTCCTGTGGGTGTACTGCACGAAACGGATGAAACAACGCATAACAGTGCAAAAACGGATGATAAAAGTCTTTTCATTGTAATAATCTCCAATCAAAAATTTCCTTTTTACATCCGTTTATTTAAGTTATGGGGTTCTCTAAAAACCGGAACACGAGCGAAATCAAGCCATGATGGAGGTTTTTAGAGGTTCCATTATATTATCCTCTGTCACGCTTTTCTTTGAGAATTTTGAAAGCATCTGAAAGGCAGTCGATTATATCACGGGGTAGCATTGCTTCCTGACCGTGTTTAGCGGCAGCAGCATCACCTGCAAGACCGTGCATATAAACTCCTGCACAAGCCGCATCGTATGGCGAAAATCCCTGTGCAACAGCTGAGCCGATAATTCCCGACAAAACATCACCGCTGCCGCCACGGCTCATACCTGCATTGCCTGTATGATTTGCGGCAGTATTGAATTTATCGGAAACGATTGTGCCTGCACCTTTAAGAACAACGGTAACTCCGTGCTTTTCGGCGTATTTTTCAGCTACCATAATTCTGTTTTCATTGATAGCATCAGCATCACAATTAAGCAGTCTGCCCATTTCGCCTGGGTGCGGTGTAAGGATAACCTCTGACTTCCTGTTCACTAATAATTCTATGTCGGAGGCTATGCAATTTATTCCGTCAGCGTCAACAATTACAGGACAAAATGAATTTTTAATGACAAACCGAACAATTTCCTTAGTATCCTCTGTAACGCCCATACCCGAACCGATAATAACAGCTGTTGATTTTTTCAGTTGTTCCTGAAGCTTTTCACGGGTATTGTCATTGAATACCATAAATCCGTTACTGTCATTTTCAATTTCAACATATGTTGCTTCGGGTGCAAGTACAGAAATGGTATCAATACATTTGCTTACAGAAGCGGCTTTTACAAGGCCTGCTCCGCTGCGTAATGCACCAAGTACGGCAAATGCAGCAGCACCACGCATGGAATTGCTGCCTGCAATTACAAGAACAGTGCCAAATGTACCTTTATGGGCATCAAGTTCACGTTTCGGAGGAAATGCCGCAAGACTGTGACGGTCAATTCTATGGTAGCCGTGTTCTCCGTCAAGGCAGTCATATGCTCTTGGAGGTATGCCTATATCTTCAACTGTAATTTTACCGCAGAGCTTTTTCAGCGGATATTGGGTCATACCAAATTTAAGGCAGCCAAGACAAATAGTTTCATCCGCCTTGAAACAGCCCGGGGAAACAGTTCCCTTTGAGCCGTCGCCGCCGCTGGGTATATCAATGGAAATCTTGTAAGCACTTGTACCTATTGAGAAAATAGTCATAAGGTCGCTGTCAAGCTTACCCTTGAAGCCTGTACCGAAAACGCCGTCAACAAGTACATCTGCTGACACAATTGCACGATGAACCTGTGTAATACGCTCTTTTTCCTTTACGAGGATTTTTTCAACAGCAGTAAGCTCCTTTTTATTTTTAAGCTTTGAATTATCATTGTTATAAAGGGTTGAATAATCAAGCTCAGCAGCTTCAATTGCTGCCTCAACTGTTTCACTTCTGTAGCCTGTGACAATATTTACTTTTTCGGGTAACTGGCTGAAATACTCTTTTGCAATGTCAGTAGAAGGCTCTTTTACAAGATTTACAATGGTTACGTGATAGCCACGATAAACGAGAATATTAGCCGCCGCAAAGCAGTCACCGCCGTTATTGCCGCTTCCTGCAAGGAAAACGATACTTGTACGCTCAGGAATATCGTGTTCAGCGGAACAAATCTGAATAATGCGTTCAGCGATTTTTCTTCCTGCATTTCCCATAAGCTCCTTTGGCGAAACTCCAAGCTTTTTAGCCTGCTTTTCTACCTTGACCATTTGCTTTGTGTTTACAATCTGCATTGAATATCACTCCTTTAGAAAAATTCGGTATCTATTGAGGGTATCAGATATTTTGCGAAATATCCGACAAATATGAACTTTGAACTTCCTGCTTTACCTTGTTTTTAATTGACGGGTGGAGGAATTTTACTATATTTGAAACCATTTTTTCATTCGGAACAAATACAAGTCGTGTATTTCCATATGTTTCGTGCTGAAAATCAGCATAATATTCATTTTCAACTATGTTATCAGTAGCAAATACCGTTGTCATATCCTCAGTTTCATCGGGTACATTATCGGTATATTTTCCGAATGCTGTGAATTTACTTACAGAAATTGTGAGCATTTCTTTTCTTTTAGTCTGATTGATAATTTTATCTATATCAAGCTCACCGTTTGTAAATGTATACTCATATTCCACCTTAGAATTTCTGTAAAGGAAAAACGTACCCACACCAAGTGCAACAGCCACAAAAAGCAGCAGAAATGAGAAAACAAAACCTGCGATTAATGCTAAAAATGTAAGCAGCATTCCGAGAATTAAAATAATACAGGTTTTCATTCTGTCCGCACCTGTAGGCTGACGTTTAACAAGCTGTTCTGCAAAATTATCCATAATTTTTTTACTCCTTAAAAATGTATTTTATTCCATATATACTATGATAACACATTTTTTCGGAAATTTCAATAATTAGAAGAAAAAATTTCAAAAAATACTTGATTTTTTTTAAATAAGCTGTTATAATATATATGATATGAAACTCAATGACTGAGAGAGTAGGCTGAAAATGAAGTCCACAGAGAGGAACACATTGGTGCGAGTGTTCTGACGGAGTATTGGCTGAAGTTCACTCACGAGAGGCAGAGTTGAATGCATATGCTGTGTAGGCTCTGACGTAAGTCTGCGTTATAGACAAGAGAGTGTCGGCTCTCCCGAAAATGGGTGGTATAGCAAGTTAGTCTTGTCCTGTTTGGGATGGGACTCTTTTTATTTACGGCACAAATAAATATACAGGAGTGATTTTTTTGAAAGAACAGCTTGAAAGAATTGAAACGCTGGCGAAGCAGGAAATGGAGTCCTGCACAGACATTAAGGCACTTGACGATTTAAGAGTCAAGTATCTGGGAAAAAAAGGTGAGCTTACTGCTATTTTAAAGCAAATGGGTAAGCTTTCCGCTGAGGAAAGACCTGTTATCGGTCAGCTTGCAAATCAGGTTAGAGCTGATATTGAAGAAGCTCTCAGCACAAAGCTTGTTGCATTAAAGGCAAACGCACAGGCTGAACAGCTTAAATCCGAAACAATTGATATTACTCTCCCCGGAAAGACAGCTCCAATGGGTAAGCTTCACCCTCTTACAAAGGTTGAGAACGAAATCCGTGAAATATTCATGGGTATGGGCTTTGATATTGCCGACGGTCCTGAGGTTGACGACGATTATCACGTATTCGAGGCGTTGAACCTTCCTCCCGACCACCCTGCAAGAGATACACAGGATACATTCTACATCGAGGGAACAGATGAAACAGTTCTCCTCCGTACACAGACTTCATCTGTACAGGTTCACGTAATGGAAACTCAGAAACCGCCAATCAGAATTATTTCACCTGGCAGAGTTTTCCGTTCTGACGCTGTAGACGCCACACATTCACCTCTTTTCCACCAGATTGAGGGACTTGTAATTGATAAGGGAATCAAGATGAGCGACCTCAAGGGTACACTTGAAATGCTTATGAAGAAGCTTTACGGAAATGACTGCAAGCTTCGTTTCCGTCCTCACCACTTCCCATTCACAGAACCTTCATGTGAAGTTGATATAAGCTGCTTCAACTGCGGCGGATGCGGATGCTCCATGTGTAAGGACGAGGGATATATCGAGCTTCTCGGTGCAGGTATGGTTCATCCTAAGGTGCTTGAAAACTGCGGTATTGACAGTACTGAATATTCAGGCTTTGCATTCGGACTTGGTCTGGAGCGTATGGTTATGGGACGTTACGACATTAACGACCTCCGTCTGCTTTATGAGAATGATGTAAGATTCTTAGAGCAGTTCTGATTATAGAAGGTATAGGGATTTTTATGAAAAGGGCAAATAAAACAGTTATTATTTCAATAATACTTATAATAGTTACGATTATTCTAACCGTTCTTTTTCCTGACAGCGGAACTCCTGTCTTTATATTACTTTTAGTTTTTTTGATATTTCCATTTGTTACGAGAATAGTTAACGGAAATAAGAATCAAAAACTGGTTTATGAGCGTCTTGGAGTGTCAACTAAGGAAGAATATTATCGGGCATTATCGGAATTTAATGAACTTATAGCAAACAGATTGTACATTAAGGACGATTTGATAATTAATATTAATTCTTACGATATGTATTACATTAATGAAATTGTAAGTATTGAAAAAGTTAATCGTCGTCATTATTCCCGCTATGGTCATACGTATCGTAATATTTCATATGAACTTAAAATTATAACAGATTCAATTATTGATACACTCAAATACGATACAAACGTATCAGGCCGTGACTGTGCATATCTGCTTTTGTCGAGAAAGCTGACAGAATTCAGACAAGATACAGCCGGTGATGTCTATGACGGCTTTGTAAGCAATGAAAAGGCTTATTCTATGGATGAATATGATGATATGATTATGGACGAAGAAGATATAAAGGACAGAGAAAACAGAAGTGACTGGCTTGGTTAAAAGAGTAGCATATGACAATTTTAAATTATAAAAGAGGTGAAAATTATGGATGATAAAAAGAAAAAAGCCATAGAGTTGCTTGTTGATTCCAGTATAGAAAATTTTGTAACTGGTTTAACATCACGTTATGAAAAAGAAGTTGATAGTGATTTTGGTGTTGTTAATATGAAAAAGAATAACTGTTTTATTGCTGAACTGGGAGAAGAATTTATGTTCTATTCTGCCTTTGTTCGCAGTTTTGACAGTAGTTTCGGAAATGTTTTGGAAACATTGGGAAATAATATTGCAAAATTATCTTATGATGTAAGAGGAAATATTAATTCTTTTATGTTGCCGGACCAGACTCAAAGAATAGCTTCTATTCTTGATAGTTATGGTAAGCATACATCAACACCTGCAATTAGTCATTATGAAAATTTTGATGTAATTTACCCTAAAAATACTGTAAGTTTTCAAACAACTCATGTAACTGATAATTATTTTTATAATCCTGATACAAATGAGCATTATCTCATTATGTTAAAATCTCTTGATAATTGTAATACACAACAAGTTTATCATGATAAAGAAGAATTGCTTACTCAATTTTTTCTCTTGAAAAATTCACTAAGTAATGAGAATGAAATAAAAATATTATTGTTTTATTGTCTGCCTTTTGAAACCGAACTGAATAATAGCAACAATTTTATTCTTAATATATTTGAGCCTAATGAATTCTTATTAGGAAAACAATACTGGAATTTTGTTTGCGATGATAATAATGGTTATTCAATTGTATCTAATCAGGTGAAAAAATCAATAGAAAAGCACATTCTGAAAGTAGGTTTATATGACTAAAGTAGAAGCGATAGAAGCCTTAATGCATGAATACAATGGGATAATAACTTTAGAAATAATATATAATGAAATAGAAAAGTATTATCCAAACGCTAAATCATCAAACGAGTGGAAATCAGGGCTTAGAGGTGTCTTATATAGGGAGTTAGGAAAGAAATTTAAACGAATTGATAAATCAATATATTCCCTTATAGATTATGATGAGCGTAATCTAATAGTTCCACAAAAAGACCTGTTGATTACAGAGCAAGAGGTATTATCCATTGTCAGAACACAACAGCAGAATTTTAGAAAAAAGCTTTTAAATCATCTGAATTTATGCCCTATCACATTGATTAATGATAAAAGACTTTTAGTAGCGAGTCATATTAAGCCTTGGTGTTTATCAAATAATGATGAAAGAGTAGACATATATAATGGTTTTATGTTGTCGCCACTTTATGATAAATTGTTTGATAGTGGCTTGATAACATTTACAGACCATAAAGAATTATTAGTATCTTCTTCTTTATCTGAAGATACAATAAAAAAGCTAAATATAAACACAGGTATTTATGATAAACTTCCAGTTAAAGGAAGAGAAAAATATCTGGAATTTCATAATGAAAAAATTTTTATAAAATAAAAATTTTATTTAGAAAGGAAAAATTATATGAATTTATCAATGAAATGGCTCGCTGATTATGTTGATGTCAACGTGCCTATAAAAGATTATTGTCACGCTCTTACAATGAGCGGTTCAAAGGTAGAGGGCTATGAAATTGAGGGAGAGAAGATTTCCAAGGTTGTAGTAGGAAAAATTCTCTCAAAAGGACCTCACGAAAACGCTGATGCTCTCTTTGTATGTCAGGTTGAAGTAGGAGCAGATGCTCCCATTCAGATTGTAACTAATGCAAAAAACGTCAAGGAGGGTGATATTGTTCCTGTTGCTCTTGACGGTGCTGTACTTCCTGAGGGAAAAATCAAGAAAGGCAAACTCCGTGGCGTTGAAAGCTTTGGTATGTTCTGCGGTCTTGATACTCTCGGACTTACAATTAACGATTTCCCTTACGCTGACCCTGAGGGAGTTCTTGTAATTGAAGAAGAATGTGAAATAGGACAGGATATTCATGAGGCTCTAGGTCTTAATGACACATCAGTTGAGTTTGAAATCACATCAAACCGTCCTGACTGTCTTAGCGTTATTGGTCTTGCAAGAGAAACTGCTGCAACATATAATCTCCCCCTCACAGTAAAAGAACCTGAATTCAAAGGCGTTGAGGGCGATATCAACGAGATGCTCAAAGTTGATATTCACAACACAGAGAAGTGCCAGAGATATTGTGCAGGTATCGTTAAGAACGTAAAAATCGGTTCTTCACCTCGCTGGATGAGAGAAAGACTCCGTGCAAGCGGTGTTCGTCCTATCAACAATTTCGTTGATATTACAAACTATGTAATGCTCGAATATGGTCAGCCTATGCACGCATTTGACCTCCGCTATGTTGAGGGCGGTCACATCAATGTAAGAAATGCTGTAAATGGCGAAAAGATTATGACTCTTGACGGTGTTGAGCGTGAACTTACAGAAGATATGCTCGTTATTGCTGACGAGAAAAAGCCTGTTGCAGTTGCAGGTGTTATGGGCGGTGAGTACAGCGGAATTATGGATGACACAACAACAGTTGTATTCGAGTCCGCATACTTTGAGCCGTCACAGGTTCGCCGTACTTCAAAGAACCTCAAATTAAAGTCTGACGCTTCATCACGTTATGAAAAGGGCGTTGACCGTCTTATTTCAATGACTTGCCTTAAACGTGCATTTGAGCTTGTTGAGGAGCTTGGAGCAGGTGAGGTTGTAAAAACTGTAATTGACTGCGATTACACAGATAAGACTCCTGCATGCGTTGATTTCGATTCTGCTTGGATTAACGAATTCCTCGGAACTGAAATTCCCGAAGCTGATATGATTGATTATCTCAATCGCCTTGGCTTTGAGGTTAAGGACGGTAAGGTTTATGCACCTTCATTCCGTATTGACATTGAGTGCCGTGCTGATATTGCAGAAGAAGTTGCAAGAATTTACGGCTACAATAACATTCCCTCAACTGATTTCAGAGGTGTTGCAAAGGCTGAATTCACAGAGGAACAGAAATTTGTACGTACATTAAGAAACACATCTGCATCACTTGGCGGATATGAAATTGCTACATATTCATTCGTTTCACCTAAGTATTTCGACAAAATCAGACTTTCTGAGGACAGCAAGCTCCGCAAGGTTGTAAGAATTGTAAATCCTCTCGGTGAGGATACAAGCGTTATGAGAACAACTACTATACCCTCAATGCTTGATGTACTTTCATTCAACTACAATAACCGTAACGAAAAGGCTTGCCTTTTTGAGATTTCCAAGGAATATATTCCTGTTGCTGAAAAGCGTAATTATGAGGGAGATGAGGCTATTCTCGTAAATAGCGGAAAGCTCCGTCACGAGTACAAGTATCAGCTTCCCGATGAGCCACAGCGTCTTACAATCGGTATGTACGGCGGTGACGCTGATTTCTACACATTAAAGGGTATGGTTGAGCAGATTTTTGCTGAAATCAATATTGATGATGTAGAGTACATCCGTGCAAATGACTGCGATGTATTTGATGAAAAGTCAGCATTCCACCCAGGCAGAAGTGCTGTTATTGTCAAGGACGGTAAATATCTCGGAATTATGGGCGAAATTCACCCCGAAGTACAGGAGAATTACAAGCTTGGTGTCAAGACATATGCTGCAAAGCTTAATATTCCTGAAATGCTTGAACTTTCCTGCGATGAAATTTCCTATAAGCCCCTTCCTAAGTTCCCTGCATCAACTCGTGACCTCAGCGTTATTGTTGACGATGAAGTTCCGGTTGCAGCAATTGAAAAGGCTATCCGTGGAGCAGTAGGCAAGATTCTTGAAAAGGTTACACTTTTCGACGTATACAAGGGCAAGCAGATTGAGGAGGGCAAAAAGTCCGTTTCATACTCAATTTCAATGCGTTCACACGAGGGTACACTCACAGATGAGCAGGCTGACGGTGCAATGAAAAAGGTACTTAAAGCACTTGCTGAAATTGGTGCAGAACTCAGAATGTAATAAAATAGTATAAAGATTAAACCGACAATTAGGGCATAAATGCTTTAATTGTCGGTTTTTCTTCATTTTGTCCACCTTTTATTCATTTTATCCGTTGACATATATTACAAATTGATTTAAAATTAATATATAGGATTTAGTTTATTTTTAATTTTGGGTTTAAGGCAATATTGCTATAGGGCATCTCTAAAAACCCCTTTTGAGAAAAAAACAGCTATGCACGACATCTGCTGCGTCAACCTCCCTTGGAGTGCGAAAGCACGCCTTCGGAAGCTTTCCTTGCAGCTGCCGCACCTATCTGTTTTTTCTTTAATCAAACGAGTTTTTAGAGATGCCCTATACAATGTGATATGCCTTTATTTTGGATAATTAATGAGGTGTTAAAAATGAAAAATTCATCTAAGGTATGCAGAGTTATTTCTGCATTGTGTGCGGCTGTTTTATGTACAACTGCCGCAACAGCAACTCTGCCTGAAAAGGATACAGCAGTTGCAGCAACAACTTCAACTGTATGCAATCCTATTATATGGTCAGATGTTCCCGATTGTGATGTAATCAGAGTTGATGATACATACTATATGGTCAGCACTACTATGTATTTCACCCCAGGTGCTCCCATTATGAAGTCGAAAGACCTTGTTTCGTGGGAAATTTGCAACTACGTATATGATACACTTGCTAACGGTGATGTGCAAAATCTTACAAACGGAAAGCACGACTATGCTCATGGACAATGGGCTACAAGTCTGCGTTATCACAAGGGTACATACTACGTATTTTTCGGCAGCTACGGCACAGGAAAATCATATATTTACAAGACAAATGATATCGAAAACGGTGAGTGGACACGCTCCGAAATCAACGGAATGTATCACGATGCTTCAATGATTTTTGATGATGACGGAAGAAATTATCTCGTATACGGCGGCGGAGGAGAAATCCGCATAAAAGAGCTTAATTCCGAAATGACAGGCTTCAAGTCAGGCGGTGCAGATAAGGTGCTTTTCAAAACAGGCCTTGATAATCTTGCAGGCGAGGGTGCTCATATCCAGAAAATCGGCGATTACTATTATGTGTTTATTATCGCATGGCCAAGCGGCAGCGGAAGAATTGAGCTTGTTTACAGAAGTAAAGATATTTTAGGAAATTACGAGGGAAAAACAATCCTCAATTCAGGTATCGGCTCATATGGTGCAGGAGTTGCTCAGGGTGGAATTGTGGATACTCCCGATGGCAAATGGTACGGTATGCTGTTTCAGGACCATGGCTCAGTAGGACGAATTCCAGCCCTTGTTCCTGTTAACTGGGTTAATAACTGGCCTGAAATGGGCGTTAACGGAAAAGTTCCCGTTACATTTGAAATTGAGGGCGAATTCACAGGTACACAGCTTGCAAAGGACGATGATTTCTCATATTCCTCAAATGACCTTGACCTTGTATGGCAATGGAACCACAATCCAGACAATACAGCATGGAGCGTTACAGAGCGTGAGGGCTATCTGCGACTTATCAATAAAAGCCTTGCAACAAATCTTCTCAATGCAAAAAATACTCTTACACAGCGAACTGAGGGGCCTGCTTGTTCAAGCATAATCAAGCTTGATACAAAGGGAATGAAAGTCGGCGACTATGCTGGACTTTCCGCATTCCAGTTCAAATACGGAAACGTAGGTGTCTATGTTGCCGATAACGGTGCAAAAAAGATTTATATGTCTGAAAATGGCGGATATTCGGGTAATGCTGCTGTAACTGACAGCCGTAATAAAATTATTGAAGAATTAAATCTCAACGGCGATGAAATCTATCTCAAAGAAGAATTTACATTTGCTACAATAAAATCAGATATGAGTTCTTCAAATAATATTGATAAAGTAAAGTTCTTCTATTCCTATGACGGTCAGAATTGGACACAGATAGGCAATGAACTTAGTATGTCCTATGATTTGAAGCTGTTCACAGGCTACAGAAGTGCTATTTATAGCTATGCCACAAAGACTACAGGCGGTTATGCTGATATTGACTTTTTCGACTATGAGCGTACACCTTGGAACGAAGCACAGGTTGTTGAGCCTAATGATTTCGGCTGGTATTCTGTAAGCGGATTTGAGGGCAGTACCGACAAATGGGCAGGACGTGGGAGTGCAGTTATTTCACCTACATCGGACGCTTCATTTGTGGGCAGCAGTTCACTTTACATTTCAGAAAGAGAATCGGCTTGGAACGGAGCATCAATTCCCCTTAGCAAAAATATCTACAAATGCGGTGAAAGTTACAGTTTTAGTGCAAATGTTATGTTCAATGAGGGGGAGGAAATAAATAATTTCTTTATGAAATTGCAGTATGTGGGAGCAGACGGCGAAACGTACTATGCTCCTGTAGCAGAGGGTGCAGCACGTAAAAATCAATGGATTCAGCTTGCAAATTCTTCATTTACAATTCCCGAGGGTGCAACTGATATGTATCTGTATGTGGAAACTGAAAGCGGTACAGATTCATTCTACCTTGACGAGGTTATAACAGCAATTGACGGAACAGGAATTTTGGGTGCAGATAAGCCTATCAAGCTTCTCCCTGCGGATTTGAATTTTGACGGAATTGTTGATGTATTCGATTTATGTCTTGCAAGAGAGGGTGTGGACGGATTTGACAGTACAACTGTGGCAAGTGTTGCAGATGTAAACAAAGACGGAGAATTTGATGAAAATGACCTTAAACTTATGGAACAGTTCCTTTTAGGAAAGATCAGCGAATTTCCTATAACTGAATAATAGCAAAAAGAGCTTCTTAGACGAGAAGCTCTTTTGCATTGGTATAATATTTTCCCTGCCATAAATCCATTTGACAGAGTGCTTTGTCAATTCCGCCAAGTACAGCGATTTTATCCATAGTCCATAGGGGAGCGATAAGTTTCGATTTATCGCCGTCCCCTGTAATACGCTCAACTACGGTTTCAGGCGGCAAAACTGCAAGCTGCTGTGCGGTTACAGCAATATATTCATCTCTTGTCAGCAATGGAAAAGGAGAATTCTTGTAAATTTCAGCGAGTTTTGTTCCATTTATAATGTGCAGCATCTGAATTTTTACAGCATCGGGATTAAGTCTTGCAGTTTCCTGTGCAGTTTCAAGCATCATTTCAGCCGATTCATCAGGCAGTCCGTTTATAATATGCAAACAAACACGGATATTCCGTTCTTTCAGCTTGTTATATCCTGCCACAAATTCCCCATGGCTGTAACCACGATTGATATTTTTTATAGTTTTCTCATGAATTGTCTGCATACCAAGCTCAACTGTAAGTTCAGTCTGTGAATTAATTTCACAGAGCAAATCAATAATATCATCACCAAGACAATCTGCTCTTGTGCCGATTGAAATTCCCGATACAGCTGGAAAATCAAGTGCCTCACTATAGATTTTTCGCAGTTTATCCACTGGTGCATAAGTATTTGTATTTGCCTGAAAATACGCAACTATGGGAACATCACCGTTTTTAACTGAAATTCGCTGATATTCCAGTTCAAGCTGCTTTGTAACAGATAGATTTTTCTGGGTGAAATAACCGCTGCCGCCGTCACAGAAAATACAGCCGCCATATCCTCGTTTACCGTCAATATTCGGGCAGGTCATACCGCAATCAATAACTGCCTTATACAGCTTTTTGCCGTATTTTGATTTCAGATAATAATTCAGAGTATGATAACGCTTATTATCCAAGGAATATTTAAATGGATTATCCATAAATTCAACTCCAAAAAATCGCTTTCAGAATTAAATCCGAAAGCGATTTTATTTTTATTCTTCGTTGTCTAAAAGACCAATTCCGAGAACGTCAAGGTTTGGCTTATCAACGAATGAAGGACATTCTGACATAAGCTCACTTGCATTCTGAACCTTGGGGAATGCAGTTACATCACGGAGATTGTCAGCCTTACACATAATCATTGCAAGACGGTCAAGACCGATACCCATACCACCGTGAGGAGGTGAAGCGTAGCGGTAAGCCTCAACGAGGAATCCAAACTTAGCGTTGATTTCTTCCTCTGTCATACCGAGAGCCTCGAACATCTTCTGCTGAAGCTCGAAATCAGTAATACGGATAGAACCGCTTGAAAGCTCAGTTCCGTTAAGTACGAGATCCCAAGCCTTAGCACGAACCTTTGCAGGATCGCTGTCGAGATATTCAAGACACTCGTCCATAGGCATTGTGAATGGGTGGTGTGCTGCAACCCAAGTGTTATTATCCTCGTCATACTCAAAGAAGGGCATTTCAGTAATCCACAGGAAGTTATACTTGTTTTCGTCGATAACTTCAAGTCTTTTACCGCAAATCAGACGAATTGCACCAAGAGTTGAAAGAACTGTCTTTGTCTTATCAGCACAGATAAGAACAAGGTCGCCCTCATGAGCATCAACTGCTGCACAAATCTTTTCAAGGTCGCCCTCGCCGAGGAACTTCTTAAAGCTGCAATTTGGCTCGTCTGCCCAACGGATATACGCAAGTCCCTTTGCACCAATACCCTTTGCGTGTTCAACAAGCTTATCAATTTCCTTACGTGTATATGTAGCCGCACCGTTCTTGACATTGATTGCACGTACAGAGCCGCCTTCTTCAATAGCACTCTTGAATACAACGAAATCTATATCCTTGACAGTATCGGTAATATCCTGGATTTCAAATCCGAAACGTGTATCAGGCTTATCAGAACCGTAACGATTCATAGCATCTGCAAAAGTCAGACGGGGGAGGGGCAGCTGTACATCAACATTGAGAATTTCCTTGAATACACGCTGAACAAATCCCTCAACGCAGCCCTGAATATCCTCTGCCTCAACGAATGACATTTCAAGGTCAATCTGTGTGAACTCAGGCTGACGGTCAGCACGTAAATCCTCGTCACGGAAGCAACGTGCAAGCTGAATGTATCTATCGTAACCTGCAACCATAAGAAGCTGCTTATAAATCTGAGGTGACTGGGGGAGTGCATAGAATTTACCCGGATGAATACGTGAGGGGATAAGATAATCTCTTGCACCCTCGGGAGTTGACTTCATCATCATGGGAGTTTCAATTTCAAGGAATCCGTTTTCATAGAAATACTCACGGGTTACTCTTGCAATATTGTGACGCATAATGATATTCTGCTGCAAAGGTGCTCTTCTGAGGTCAAGATAACGATATTTCAGACGAAGTTCCTCGTTAACCTTAGTTTCATTTGTAATCTCAAAAGGAGGTGTCTGAGCCTTTGAAAGAATACGGAGGTCATTTACAAAAATTTCAACATGACCTGTTTTAAGCTTGTCATTCTTGCTTTCACGCTCAATTACTTCGCCCTTAGCCATAAGAACATATTCGCTCTTACATGAAGCAGCTTTTTCAAATACAGCGGGGTCGGATTTATCGCTGAATGCAAGCTGAACAACGCCTGTTCTGTCACGGAGAACGATAAAAATAACTCCGCCCTTATCTCTTACTCTTTCTACAAAACCGCAAACTACAGCCTCACCGCCGATTTCGGTAACTTCGCCGCAGTAATGAGTTCTTTTAAGTCCATTCATATTATCAGCCATATTATTTCTCTCCTCCCATGAATGAGAAGAGATTACCGTCGCCGGCTTCTCCCTCCATAACATCCATGATTTTATTAAAGTAGATTTCTTCAAATACTACTGCAAATTTATCATCAAGAGCAATTTCTGTTTCATCGCCCTTTTCCATTTCTTTAAGCTTAGCCTTGCTCTGTTCAAGCTCGTTATCTCCGAGAACAACAGTAAATGCAGCACCGATTTTATTAGCATATTTCATCTGTGCCTTTAAGCCTCTGCCCATCATATCATATTCTGCAAAATAGCCGTATTCACGGAGAGCCTTTGAAAGCTCCATAGCCTTTTCAAGAGCAGCATCGCCCATTGTTGCAAAATAAATATCGCACTTTTTAGGTACGAGATAATCGCAATTCTGCTTGTCCATAACAAGAAGAAGTCTTTCGATACCCATACCGAAGCCGAGAGCAGGTGTATGCTGTCCGCCAAGCTGTTCAATAAGTCCGTCATAACGTCCGCCGCCGCAAACAGTACCCTGTGCACCGATTTCAGTTGTAACAAATTCAAAAACAGTCTTTGTGTAATAGTCGAGTCCACGAACAATTTTAGGATTAACCTTGTATTCTATGCCAAGCTTTGTGAGATAGGATTTAAGGCTTTCAAAGTGATTGCCGCAATCCTCGCAAAGATAGTCAAGAATAAGGGGAGCATCCTTGGCTATATCCTGACAAATAGGACTCTTACAGTCAAGAAGTCGCATAGGATTTTTTATAAGTCTGTCCTTGCATGTGTCGCAAAGTTCATCCTTACGTGTTTCAAAATATGCCTTTAATGCCTCGTGATATTTTCCACGACATTCGGGACAGCCGATAGAATTGATATAAAGCTCAATATTTTTTATACCGAGTCTGTTGAGAAGTGTATTTGCAAGGGAAATTACTTCTGCATCAGCAGCAGGAGATGCACTTCCTGCCATTTCAACGCCGAACTGGTGGAATTCACGAAGTCTGCCAGCCTGTGGTCTTTCGTGACGGAAACAGGAAGTCAGGTAGTAAACACGCTGGGGGAGTGCTTCATTGAGAAGTCCGTTTTGGAGCATAGCACGGATTGAACCTGCTGTACCCTCGGGACGAAGTGTAAACTTCGACTCCTTAGCCATTACAGTATACATTTCCTTTTGTACAACGTCAGTAGTTTCACCTACAGAACGGAGGAAAAGGTCAGTATTTTCAAAGGTAGGGAAACGGATTTCGCCAAAGCCAAAGCTTTCAGCTGTATCTCTTGCAATTTTTTCAATTGTATGCCATTTGTGTACATCCTTTGGAACGACATCTTCTGTACCATTTGGACGTTTAATATTGAGAGCCATAAAATCAGCCTTTCTTTTTAACATGAAAATTGTCCCATAAGGGACAATAAACGGATGCCGTAAAAAATACGGCATCACGTTGGATATCAGAATATTAAGTTATATCGGGATATTTCCAGCCTGACGCCAGTCAAGGTCGCCTCTTTCGAGAGCAAGAATGAGAGCCTCAGCTGTTGCAATATTTGTAGCAACAGGAACGCTGTGAACATCACATAATCTGAGAAGATCCATATCATTAGGATCATTTGCCTTTGGGTTAATGGGATCTCTGAAAAACAGAAGAACATCAACTTCATTACAGGACAAAAGCGCAAGAATCTGTTCTGCACCACCACGTCCACTTAAATAACGCTTAATGGGCAGACCTGTAGCCTCGCTTACCTGCTTTCCTGTGGTGTTTGTAGCAATAAGTGAATGCTTTGATAAGATTCCGCAGTATGCACTACAGAACTGTACCATAAGTTCTTTTTTTGCATCATGAGCAATTATTGCGATTTTCATTTATCTGTCCTTTCTCCGCATTGCGGCTTTATTATATTTAATCCTATCAGGATGTTTTTACAGTAAGCGGAACAAATTCACCGCCAAGACGCTTTGAGATAGCATCAAAAGCCTTTAATGCAGAAGAATCTGTTGGAATAGGGGTACCCTTTCCTGTTGCAACTGTTGTTTTGAAGTCATCGGGAATAACACCGATAAGCTGAACTCCAACCTTGTCAATGATTTCGTCAAGGTTATTTACAAGAGCCTCACCGATAACCTTTTTGCTTATTTTATTGATAATCAGACGCTGGCTCTTATTGCCTCTGTTGTAGAACTCGTCAGACATGAGAGCAGCATCTCTGATGCATACGGGATCGGGAGTTGAAACAACAAGAATAAGGTTAGCCTGCTGAACGATATCGAATACATGAGAGTTGATACCTGCTCCGGTATCTATAATGATATATTCAAAATACTTCTTAACGCTGCGGCAGATGTCAACAATCTGTTCTGCTGTTACAGCTGTAAGAGTTTTTGGAGCACAGAGAAGGCTGAGATTTGTAGCCATGGGAACAGAAGCAACAGCATCAAGAGCGTTTTTTCTTCCGTTGAGAACATCACCCAGATCATATTTTATATCATTTTCAATACCGAACATAATATCAAGGCATCTTAAACCAAAATCAAGCTCAATAAGAAGAGTTCTGTGGCCTTGTTTTGCAAGGGTGTAACCAAGTCCCGCACATACAGTTGACTTTCCTGTACCGCCCTTTCCTGATGTAACTGCAATAATTTTAGACATGACATTTCCTTTCGCTGCTCTGTTGAGCATATCATTATAAACAATAATTCTAATGTATATTATATCACAATTAAGCGATTTTGTCAAAGAATATTTTGTGTATTTCGTAAAATTGTGTATTTCAATATTTTCCACATCTCACCTTTGTTTATTTTGCACAAAGGTGAGTGTTTAATACCTGTTTTTTAAATTTCCACTCCGTTTTCTGCAAGGAGTTTTCTTGCTGTTTCAACCGAATCCACACCATCCTTATTCTTAACAGGAGCGAATTCGTTATTTCTTTCAACTTCATATGGCAGACAGCTGCTATGCATATGAATCATATCAAGAATAAGTGTTTCGAACTTGAATCCATTGGGCTTTTCAGGAGTAATAAATTCGCCGTTTTCGTTCATATATGGTATCTTCTTATCAACAATATGAACCGGCATTTTTTGTTTATTGATTTCTACAAGGCAGTCTGTACGGAAAAGATAGTTGAGGATTACACCATATCTGTAAGCCAACTGTCCGTTTTCAAGCTGCTGATATGTCATTTCATCTGTAAGCTCATAATACTCAACGATTGAGGGTTTTCCGTCTTCAATACACATAACTCCGACTTTTTCTTCGGGAGCAGCTTTTGAAACAACCTTGCTTCCTGATTCGCTGCCTGTTTCAATAACAGCACCGATGAAGCAGGGGTCTGCAATTCTTTGAAGAACATTATCAACAGCAAAGACATTGAGCCATTCCACGCCCATTCCACAAAGTTCATCAAAAATTCCAGAACGAACAAGAGATGAGAACCAGCCGCCATTTCCGTTTGGAGAAGAAGAAATTCTGTCCTTATCCTCCATATAGATTTTGCCGTTGAAATCAACGGAGGGAGCCATATCCTGAATGAAAAATCTCACATATTCGCTGTTATAGCCGAAATAATTATGCTCCTTGAAAAATTCAACTGTATCTTTGTTGTTCTTTTCGCTTGTCATAATTACGAAAGGAATCCAAGTATCAGTCATTTTTACTACATCAAGAAGATTATTTACAAGACATTCAAAAATATAAAGCTCTTTATTTTCGCCGATATTGAACATACCCTTAGGTTTATCAAAACCAAGACGAGTACCCTGACCGCCTGCAAGGAGAACAGCTGCAACTTTACCTGCTTTAATAGCTTCAATACCTGTTTCAAGATATTTTTCTTTATTTACTGCAATATCTTCTTTTGTAACAGCAGAAATAGGTTCAATTTTTCCTCTCTTAGCGTCTGCTTTTTTATCAAGGGCATCAAGAATTGAAAAATCAATATTTTTAATTTGTTCAAGCAGACTGTTTTTCTGCTGTTCATCAAGTTCGTTGTAATAATTGAGAATATGGCTCTGACCATACTTTTCAAGTAAACTCATAGCTGATTCATAATTCATAATAATTCCTCCTATCGCCATAGCGTACAATTTATATAGATAAATTTATTATACCACATTTTTTTTATTTCGTCAACTACTTTACAAAATAATAGCAAATTTAAAGATATTTTCCGCAAATATTGACAAATAATTTAGAATTAGTTATAATTTAGATAAAGGGCATCTCTAAAAACCCCTTTTGAGAAAAAACATCTATGCACGTCATCTGCTTCGTCAACCTCCCTCGGAGTGCGGCAGCACGCCTTCGGAAGGTTTCCTTGCAGCTGTCATACCTATCTGTTTTTTCTTTAATCAAACGAGTTTTTAGAGATGCCCTAAAGGAAATTTTCTTTTTTTGAGATTTTGGAGGTAATTATGAAAATATCAAGATTTTTTGCATTTTTGTCAGCTTTTGCAGTTACAGGAGGAATGATTTCTTCCTATAATTTTACAGGAACTGCACAGGAAAATGAAAAATTCAAGCTTATCTGGAGCGATGAATTTGAGGGTGACAACGTAGATATGACAAAATGGTCATATGAGCTTGGTAACTGGAAGTTGGACGAACACGGAAACTATATCACAAATGGCTGGGGAAATAACGAACAGCAGTTTTACACCGATAAAAACGCTGCGGTAAATGACGGTATATTGACAATTTCGGCACGTCATGAAAATTATGTGGACGAAGTTCAAGGCAGCTATAATTATACATCATCAAGATTGAGTACACAACATAAATTTTCAACCTGCGGAGGAAAAATTGAAGTCCGTTCCCGCTGTGATTCAGGCAAATCCCTATGGCCTGCTATATGGATGTTACCCGAGGATAGTCTATATGGCGGCTGGGCAGCATCGGGAGAAATCGACATAATGGAGGGCTGGGGAAGTACTCCCGAAAAAATCTGCGGTACAATCCATTTTGGCGATTTATGGCCGAATAATACATATCTGACAAAGGATTATTTCTTTGAAAACGGCGATTCTACCGAAAACTGGCATACATATTCAATTGAATGGGAAAAGGACTATATCCGCTGGTATGTGGACGATGTTTTATACAGCGAGCAGACAGACTGGTATTCAGCAAATCGTCAGTATCCTGCTCCCTTTGACCAGAATTTTTATCTGATACTCAACCTTGCAGTTGGCGGACATTTTGACGGAGTAGACGGAATTTACGGTGATTCCTCAATATTTGCCAATGGTGAAAAGCAGTTTCAGATTGACTATGTAAGGGTATATGAAAATACGGAGTCTGATTTCGTTCCCTCTGAAATCAAATCTGCTGCCCTAAAATCATATATGGAAGGTTCTGCTGCAACATTGACAAATAAGGATAACTGCACAGAATTTGCAATTGAAAATGTAGGAACTCTTGAATACAGCATTTTAGGAATTATTCCTGCACAAAATGTCAAAGCAGGTGAGGAATATACCCTTTCATTCGGCATCAATTCCACGGCTGACAGAGAAGCTATTGTAACAGTTGAGGATACGTCATACAACAGATACCTTGACAAGAAAATCGCACTTACAAGCGATATACAGCGATTTGCATATGATGTAAAGTTTGAAAATGATATGTCAGCTGATATTAAATTCCAGCTTGGAAATATCGGCGAGGCATCAACCGTTGGACCACACAAAATTGTAATTTCCGATATAAAATGGGAGAAAAAAACACGTGGGGGATTAGCAGGAGATGCAAACAATGACGGAATTGTTTCAACAGCTGACCTTGTTTTATTTAGCAGACGACTTCTCGGCGATGCTGTTACAGTAATGAAAAAGAATTGCGATTTATACAAAGATGACCGATTTGATGTTTTTGACCTTATTAAAATGAGGGAGATTGTAATAAAAGGAGAATGAATATGAATTATACTATACGTGAATTAGAAAATAAAGATTTTCAGCAGCTTATGGAACTTTATACTCACCTACATGAAAAGGATATCCCCGAAATGGACGAGCGAGTTTCTTCTGTATGGGAGTCAATTCTTGCTGACAAAAATCATCATATTATTGTTGCTGAATTAAACGGAAAAATTATTTCTTCTTGCGTATGTGTCATAATTCCCAATCTTACGAGAAATCAGCGTCCCTATGCCTTTGTGGAAAACGTAGTTACACATTCGGATTTCCGTGGAAAAGGCATAGCCACCGCCTGTCTGAACTATGCAAGGGAAATAGCTAAAAGTGAAAATTGCTACAAGCTTATGCTTCTCACAGGCTCAAAAAATGAGAATACATTGAATTTCTACCGCCGTGCAGGATATAACAGCGAGGATAAAACGGCATTTATTCAATGGTTGGAGTGAGTTATGGAAAATATGATAAGGGCATCTCTAAAAACTCGTTTGATTAAAGAAAAAAACAGATAGGTGCGGCAACTGCAAGGAAACCTTCCGAAGGCGTGCTTTCGCACTCCAAGGGAGGTTGACGAAGCAGATGACGTGCATAGCTGTTTTTTCTCAAAAGGGGTTTTTAGAGATGCCCTTATCTTTATGCGGTGACAATTGCAGTAAATGTCCACGTTTTCTTGCACAGACAGATGAGGAACTAAAAGCAGTTGCGGAGTTATGGTTCAGAGTTGGTTGGAGGAATACCATAGTTTCTGTTGATGAAATCCGCTGTAATGGCTGTACAGCGGACAAAAACTGCACATACGGTATTGTGAAATGCACAAAAGAACATGGTGTTGAAAAATGCAACCAATGCAAAATGTTCCCCTGCAATACCATAAAAAATATGCTCAGCCGTACAGAAATGTACAAGGAAATATGTCAAAAAGTCTGCACTACCGATGAATATGATCTTATTTCAGAGGCGTTTTTTAATAAATACGAAAATCTATGCAAAAAGGACGTTCAGTATTGAAATGAACGTCCTTTTCGTATTATTTAACAGGCAGAGAGGGGAGTAAACCTGCATCGAGCATCTGAATACATATAGCATCATCGGGAGTAATGCCAATTTCACCGTTTACATCGGCATTTGTCATTCCCTGTTCTGAAAGCATATACTTATCGGGATTGGCAATATACTGGAATATTGCAGCTGCATCAGCAATAGATACAATGCCGTCACAGTTGGAATCACCATAATTTACAGGGGATAGGGGAGGAGTTGTTGTTATTGGAGCTGTAGTTGTAACTGTAGTAGTTGTTGCAGTTGTCGTAGTTGTAGTGGTGGTGATAGTAGTCGTTGTTGTAAGACTTTCGGGGGATACAGGCATAGCTATCCAATTCTGACAACTTGCTCCGTTAACCTCCCATTGCTGAACATTTGCACCGCTGTCCATTAACGCTGAGATAACCTCAACCGCAGATTTATTTCCGCTTATTTTTGTAAGAATTTTATATGAATTATCCTCATTCTTCACAAATCTGAACTGTTGGTTATCTCCCCCGTTTTGGGTGTAAAGTGCGATATTTGCACCATTATCAGATTTTTTAGCCTCTACGTCAAGAACAAATGTGCTGTTTTCATCAAGTGCCGTTGCAATGTAATAATAGCCATTTTCAGCCTCAATCAGCTTCCATACATCGTGAATATAATTTTCAGCTGTACCCCACTGATGTACATTTGAGCCGTTCTGTGCCTTTGCATTTTCAACCTGCATATAAAGTCCTGAATTAACATTCTTGAAACGGAATAAGGAGCCGTTTTCAAAAGTTTCGTAACTTGGTGCAGCAGGCTTCATTTCGCCGTCAGGCAATGCTGTAAAGCCTGCACTTGGCATACCTGGTGCGGAATATCTGATATACATCATATCCTTGTTGGAGTTTTTGCAGCCGCTGTTATATGTACAATAATTCTTTGCATCATCTGCTGAAAGTGCCTTATATGCGTAATTTGAAGCAGGTCGCCAATTGCATACCTTTGCAGAACCCTCAATGCCTAATCTACGGCAGTTTACACCTTTTGAGCCTGAATCGGCAAATGAACCTGGGTGAGTTACCTCATTCCAATCGCATACTACATTTCCCTTTGTAGATGCACCGTCATAGTAGCAGCTTTCTGCGAAAAGCTTACAATCGGAATGAACTGTGTATGCCATACTGAAATTGTAGACAAAGTTATTGAGAGAGTGGAAATATCCATAACGCATAAGACCAGGGGCTCTTGTAAGAGTATCAGTAAATTTATTGCCTATAATAGACATTCTTGGGAAATTATTTTTGTTTTTGTAGGAATCCTCAGTATCATCGGGATAACCGAGAATTAGTCCATATTCGTGAAGTCCGAATGAACAATCGGAAACTGTGCAGTAATCCGCATCATAGCAGCAAGCAAGGAATTTATCCCAGTCGGGAACATTTTCGCCCTGTGTATTTACTGCATTGTGTCCTACAAAAGTAACATGGTCAACCCATAAATTCTGACCTGAGCCAAAATAAACAACGATTGAGTCATTTCCGTTGGATTTTGCATCGTGTTTCATCTCAAAATTTCTGATTATTACATTATTGCCAACGCCCTTATTTGATGATGTGCAGAACTGAACATTGCTGAGAGTATGCTTGCCATAGCTGCCAACAATTGTTTTATTGCTGCGAACATAAATTCTACCGTCGGGGCAGTAGAAATGATTCTGTGAATCCATTTTTAGCGTTGTAACTCCGATATTTTCCTTAACAATAATTGTATAAGGAGTATCAGATTCAGCGTATTTTTTCAAATCGTCAAAAGTTGTTACCTCTACAACTTCACCGAATAAACCGCCGATATTTCCGGCTTTTATATTTTTTGTGTTATCATCAAAGCAATAACCTGCAAATCCCTGTAAACCGTCAGCATTTAAAAGCCACAACTGTGAATCTGCACCTGTGAACTTTTGAAGTGTCATACCGTCAGAGCCTTGGGTAATAGCAAGTTCGGGGTCAGAATAGTTAACAATTTTATAATAAAGGTCATTTTTAAGTCGGTCCTGTTTGACAGGAACAACAAACCAATGCTGACACTGATGAGATTCGCTGCCAAACATAATTATGCTTGAACCTTCACTTACATTGTAATTATCGGGAGTTATAAGTCTGCCTGATTCACCATTGGTGATTTTGAAAAATGTTCCCACAGAATTTGCACCTACACGGTCAAATCGCCAAGTTCCAGAATGAGTTCCGTCAAGTTTTTTAACTGTTAATGATGAACCGTCGGTTGTCCCGTTTTCTGCAAGAACCTTAGAATTATCCTTGGTTGCAATGTTAATGAATTGTGCGGGATAATCCACAGATGCGGCATTTGTAATCATCGTAACTGATGAAATATCAAATCCGCAGCAAATGAATGAAATGCACATAATCATTGCTGTAATAACTGAAATAAATTTTTTCATAATTAAACCTCCATAAACATAATTTACAGCCTATAAATATTATACTAATTTTTTTGTTTTATTTCAATGGAATATAATATTTTCTTAATAGTTTTTTTGTAACAGAATGAATTGGTTATGCAGTATTGTATTTTCTCTATGGTGATTTGGCGGATTATTCTATACAGCTGAAATACCTGTAATTTTATTATTCAGGACTCCCCTGTATTATTTTGTGTTAATAATTGCACCAAACTTATATTTGGTGCAATTATATTTATAAAACTACGGTTTGTTTTTTTCAAATTCCCCTAATATGAATTACCGAAAAATACCGAAGCCTGTAATTAGACCTCGGTATTTTCGGATTATTGACTTTCAATTTTTTTATCCATTAATCAACTGCTGAATAAACTCAGTTCTTTGAAACAACTACTCTGTCTGACTTTTTAAAATTAATTGCTTTAGTAAGCTTTCCGTTAGATTCTAATTGCATGATTGCTGTTTTACCACTTGAAATAACACAATTTGCCGGAAACAATAATCCATTTATTTCAATTAAAGAATCATCTTCAGTATCACCTTTACTATAAAAAACTTCTCCCGTTATATTGTTTTTTATTTCAATAACATCTGAAATAATACCTCTGTGAATTTGTTTTTCATTTCCATTTTTATCTATAATTGTTTCGTTAATGCATTTATAATCTTCCCATAATGTCAAAACAAAATCATCTTTTTTATTTTTTACAAAGTAAATTATTTTCTCGAAATTTAAAGCCGCACCCATTTTGGCAATAAATTGAACCATATCAGCAGATTTATTTTTTTGACTTTGTTCTGAGGAAATTGTTATTATATTATCGTTTTGAGTATAACTCAAATTTTGCAAACTACTCCAAGCAAATTTTTGAATTACGTCTTGATTATTATACTCGGAGAAATTCTGTTTCAAAATAAATATTCTCTTTTCAATCCCATTTTGACTTTTCTTTTTATTATCAAAAAACATAATATATCCTCTAAACCACAAAACAAACTCTTATTATATTGAAATACCTATTTCAATTCTAAAATAAAAATAGCAACGGAATGGACTCACTTCTTTGAAACAACAACTCCGCCTGTTTTCCAGATGCTGTCAGCAGGAACAACTCCACGAATACAGCTTGTGGGATAAATATTGGAATTTCTGCCTACAACTGTACCGGGATTAAGAACGCTGTTACAGCCAACTTCCACATAATCACCAAGCATTGCACCAATTTTCTTTATGCCTGTTTCAATTGTTTCGCCGTTGGATTTGATTACAACATTAGTTTTGTCGGATTTAACATTTGAAGTAATGGAACCTGCACCCATATGGGACTTATAGCCTAAAATGCTGTCGCCTACATAGTTATAATGAGGAGTCTGAACATTGTCAAAAATAATAACATTTTTTAACTCTACAGAATTACCCACAACGCAGTTATCACCAACAAGTGCGCTGCCTCTGATAAATGCACAATGACGAACCTCTGTATTAGCACCGATAATGCATGGAGCACCGATATAAGCACTGGGGAATACCTTAGCAGTTTTATGAATCCATACATTTTCGGCAGGATTGTCGTATTCATCGGGATTAAGCTGATTTCCAAGGGAAATAATCAACTCCCCTATCCCCTTTAATGCCTCCCAAGGATATGTAAACTGTTTTAAATAATCAGCTGCGATTGTGTGTGTAAGGTCATAAAGCTCTGTAATTTTTACATTATTCATTTGAATAATCCTCCGATTATAATTTATATTCTTTTATTTCAGTAAATATATCGCCTTTATTTGCTCTCAGAGAATAACCGCCGTTATTTCCCGTGATTATATGGTCAACAAGAGGAATTCCGATTACATCAACGGCATTCTTTATCTCAATTGTTGACATAATATCGCTTGGTGACGGCTTATTATCGCTTTTTGGGTGATTGTGAGCAATAAACACGTATTTACATTCATTTTTTAAGGCAAAATCCGCAATTGATCTTATGGGAGCGTGAACTTCTGAAAATCCGCCATAAGATATAATGGATATGTTGTTTATCTTGAAATTCTTATCCGTAACAACTGCCGCAAGAACTTCTGTATTTCTGCCTTTGAAATATGATGTGAAGAACTTTTTGGCATTTTCAACGGTGTTCAGACGAATACGCATTGCGTCATTTATTTCGGTTACACGGCTGACCTGCGATACAAGGTTAATCAGCACAGCAGACGACAAATTAATGTCACATTCTTTCATAAGATATGAAATGTCGCAATCTGCCGCATTATACAGATTTCCATACTTATCACAGATTTTCTCTGCCGTTTCTTCCACAGTATCGCCCTTATCAGCATAGGATAGTAAAAGAGCAGTTTTTTCCTGTTCTGATAAAATACCGATACCATTTTCTTTATATTTTGCTTTGATATTATCAATTGATTTACTCATATTAAACTACAAATGCACTATCATTCAATAATGAATATGCACTCCTTTTTCCTATGATTAAAAAATCCTGTAGCCTAATTCCCACAGCAGACAGCTTCTCGGAAATAATATCCATAAGCTGAATATCATTCTGATTTGGAGATGCTGTGGAATTCATCTTATTTACAGCAACGACTATTCTGCTGCTTTCCTTTTTTACAAGATTATTCATTATCGGTATGGTATCTTTTGTATTTTCGAGGAATATATCAGCGGAAAATGAAATGCGGAAATTTGTATCAGGACAAAATAAAATGCACTTATTTTCTTCTGTATCGCTGAAATATTCACGGATTAAAGCCACATATTCATCAGCAGACAGAGCATACTGATTAACCGATATAAACTCCTTGTATTCACCGCAGATATCACCGAAGGTTTTAAGAAAAACCGCAGCAGACGCACCTATCCCCTTAATTTTTGTAAGCTCCTTTTCGGGTGCTTTGAGAACCTCATCAAGACAGCCGAATTTTTCAATTAGCCTGTGAGCAATCTCATTTGTATTTTTCAAGGGGATTCCATAGAAAAGAATTAATTCCAGCAATTCATGCTCATGAAAACTATAAATACCAAACTCATGATAACGCCTTCTCACTCGTTCTCTATGGCCGCTGTGACAAGATTTACCACTCATAATATCACCTATTTCAGTTCAGCTATTGTTACACCGTCCTCGCCCTCGCCATAAACTCCCGATCTGAAAGTTTTTACTGAGGGATGATTTTTAAGCCGCTGTTGAACAGCTTTACGCAATAATCCAGTGCCTTTGCCGTGGATAATGCAGATTGTGGAAATATTAGACATAACCGCCTGATCAATAAAGCTGTCAAGCTGATATACACCGTCATCACAGGCACATCCTCTGATATCAAGCTCCATTTTCCCTCGGCGTTCAACCTTAACGCCAACCTTTCCCACATTCCGCTTATTTTTCTTAATAGGGGAATTTCCTACAGTTACCTTTGGCGGTTCTTCAAGACGCAGGCGTGATATATTCATCTTGGTTTTCATTACGCCCATCTGAACATATACAAATTCACTTCCGTCGGGGTCGCCTGAAATGATACCCTTTCGCTGGAGGTCGGTAATATATACCGTATCTCCCCTTCTCAGCTTTCGTGGCAATACATATCCCTCGTTAGGATTATCATTGTTTACAGGATTTGCAATGTCATACATCTTATTAAAACTCTGCTTGGACTTGGATTTCATTCCTGAAACATTTGAACTGAAATCCTTTTTATCCTTTTCCTTGCGGAGTTTTTCAAGTTCATCAATAAGCTCATTTGACTGCACCTTTGTCTGTTCAATGATAGTCATAGCCTGCATACGTGCCTTTTCAAGCTCGTCAGCCTTATTCTTTTCAATGGCTTCAGCTTCAATACGCAGTTTTTCCTCATGCTGAGCCGCTTCCGAACGCAGACGGGCAGCCTCATCTCTTTCCTTTTCAAGCTGTTTTCGAGCAGCTTCAAGCTTGCCGATTACATCTTCAAGGCGGATATTATTGTCATTAACAAGAGATTTTGCAGTTGCAATTATATCCGAGGGCATACCGAGGCTTTCAGAAATCGCAAAAGCATTTGATTTTCCGGGAGAGCCTACAATAAGCCTGTATGTGGGTTTCAAGGTGTCAATATCAAATTCGCAGGACGCATTTTCTACATTTTCCGTATCAATTGCAAATACTTTAAGTTCCTGATAATGGGTTGTTACCATTAATTTTGCACCATTGAAAATCAGTCTTTGAATAATCGCAATGGCAAGAGCAGCACCCTCAACAGGGTCGGTTCCCGAACCAAGTTCATCAAGAAGAACAAGGGAGCTTTCATCAGCGGTATTGAGAATTTCAATTACCTTATTTGTATGAGATGAGAATGTAGAAAGATTCTGCTCAATGCTCTGACTATCGCCAATATCCACAAGGATATTTTTGAAAACAGACATACTGCTGCCGTCAGAAACTGGAATAAGAAGTCCGCACATAGTCATAGCCGCAAGAAGTCCCGCAGTTTTAAGGGCAACTGTCTTACCGCCTGTATTCGGACCTGTTATGATAAGTGCCTGATAATCCTCACCAAGGGAAAGGTCAATAGGCACGGCTTTTTTCATATCAAGGAGGGGATGTCTTGCTTTTCTCAGCAATATTTTGCCGTCGTCCGTGATATTAGGCATAGAACATTTCAGCTTTGCCGCTAAATTAGCCTTGGCAAAGTACAAATTAAGTTCAGCACAAATCTTGTAATTTTCGCAGAG
Source organism: Ruminococcus sp. (assembly GCA_017437285.1). Classification (GTDB taxonomy): domain Bacteria; phylum Bacillota; class Clostridia; order Oscillospirales; family Ruminococcaceae; genus Ruminococcus. The sequence goes on from JAFSBM010000037.1 coordinate 57,174, forward strand.
AATGTCGGCATAATCACCGCAATCAGCACAAAGTTCACGGATAATACGCTCGATTTCTTCCTGCTCTTTACCTTGAAGAATACGTATGTCGTTATTCGCCTCAACTACTGCCATAGGCTCAATAAAAATTGTCTGTCCCGTAGCAGATGTGTCATGCACAAGACCACTCACCTGTCCCCTGTATTCGGTTTTTACAGGGAGTACAAAACGTCCGTCACGTAAGGTGACATTTGTTTCCTGCAAATACTGCTGGGTAGTCTTATTCTTTACGATTTTATCGAGAGTTTCACGTAACTGTAACTCTGCACGATGTATTTTTCGGCGAATTGCAGCCAATTCAGGACTTGCCGCATCTGAAATCTCAGTTTCAGATATAATTGAACGGTCTAACTTTTCAAGGAGCCAGTCATTGGGAGCAAGTCTTGAAAAGAGATAGTCAAGCTCAGTTTCTACATTTTCACAAGTGCTGTACCACTTGGCAAGACTGCTTATTTGTCGCAGCATAACTGCAACATCCATAAGGTCACGGAGAGAAATTACCGCACCAGTTTTTGCACGTTTCGCCGATACAGAAACATCTTTAAAGCTGCTGAACGGCGGTGTTCCGTACTGAATGGACAGTTCAAGAGCCTGATTTGTCTTTGTATTCTCTTGCAGTACAACGGCTAAATCGCTGCACGGACGAAGCTCCTTTGCCATACGTCTTGTTTCGTCGTTGGAGGCAAAGGAGGAAAGCATATTCAGAATTTTATCAAGTTCAAGTGTTTTAAGATAATTATTCATATTACTTACCAATCAATGATTTATAAAAATCTAAAGTATAAAAATTCCTTTCAAGCTGTGATAGAATATATAATTCCGAAAATCCCGATAGTCTGCACAGGGATTCATCGGAAAGCCGAAAATTGAACAGTCTGTTAAAATCGGCTAAAACTATATGACGAATAGCCGACAATTCTGAAATCGTCAGCTTAAAACTATTTTCATCGCCGTGGGAACATTCCGAGCAGCGAAAACAATAATCCGTCAGGGAAAAATATAATTCCTGCGGTTCAAAGCAGCCGCAGCTGCGACAACACAAAATATCCGGCATAAAGCCTGTTTCAGCCATAAGTCGCAATTCAAAAACGGATTTCAGCATAGCTTCACTTCGCTGACCGTTTTCAAGAAAATGCAAAGTATTGAGAAAAAGGCGGAGAACATTTCCGCTATCCGTCAGCGATGCCGTAGAAAATCGTAGTATATCCGCAAAATAGCTTGCAAGAGATATGGCTGTAAGCGATTTTCGCAATTCATAGAAAATATGTATAGGCTCGGAGCTGTTCAGGTGAAATTTCCCTTTGCTTTCATTATAGCAGAATTTTGAATAGGCAAAAAGCTGGGTGGAGGAGGAAGATGTACCATTGATTTTCCTCGCTCCCCTTACAGATAACTCTATAAGACCTTTTTCCTTAGTGAGAACGTCTATAAATTTATCCTGCTCCCCAACTGTGCGTTCTTTTAAAACAATGCCCTCAAGTGTTGTCATACTTATTTTCCTTTTTAACATATGCAAGATAATCGTCGATTTTACCGCTGTCGGCGAATATCTCCCAGAGCTGTTCTGTATTCATTTTACTCTCCCCCGTCCGATAATTTGTTATTATTATACGTAGACAGGCAGAGATTATAATTGTTATTATTTGTCAGATAATCCGAAGCTGCGGATAAGTCCTTCACGGTTACGCCAATCTTCCTTGACCTTAACCCAGCATTGGAGATTTACCTTGATACGGAAGAAATCCTCCAATTCAATACGTGCGGCGGTAGAGGCTTTTTTGAGCATAGCTCCGCCCTTTCCGATGATAATTCCCTTGTGAGAGTCACGCTCACAATAAATTACAGCGGAAATATCAAGTATATCCTTATCCTCACGCTCTGTCATCTGTTCAACTCCTACGGCAATACCGTGAGGTACTTCATCTTTGAGAAGTTCCAGAAGCTTTTCACGTATCATTTCCCCAGCAAGCACCTTTTCAGGCTGGTCAGTTATCATATCATCGGGGAAATAATGTATTGATTCCTCGGCAATACCGATAATTTCATCAATAACGAGGTCAACTCCGTTATTTTCGGTAACGCTTACAGGAATAACTGCCTGAAAATCAGCCTTGGAGGTGAGGTCAGCTATTGTGAGAGCCAACTCCTCCTTGTTTTTCAGCAGGTCAATTTTATTCAGCACAAGAATAATCGGCATACGTGATTTGTTAAGGGATTTGAGAAGATTTACTTCTGTTTCGTTAATCTTCTTTGTGCAATCCTGAACAAAAAGTACAGCGTCAATATCGCTTACCGATTCCTTGACTGTATTCAGCATATGTTCGCTCAGTTTATTGACAGGCTTATGTAAACCGGGTGTATCAAAAAATACAAGCTGTGTATCGCCGATATTGCGTATTCCTGTAATCCTTGTACGGGTTGTCTGGGATTTACGGCTTACAGCAGCGATTTTTTCACCGATTATAGCATTGAGCAGGGATGATTTACCTGCATTTGTTCTGCCTGCAATTGTTACAAAAGCTGTTTTTGACATTATTCCTTATCTCCTGTAGTAACAAAAGTAACATCACGTGAAATTCCAAGCTTTTCAAGAACTGATTCTTCCTTTTCACGCATTATACGCTGGTCAAGCTGTGATGTTTCGTGGTCATAGCCGAGAAGATGAAGCATGGAATGAACTGTAAGGAATCCGATTTCACGCTCTAAGGAATGTCCGTAATTCTGAGCCTGTTTAACGGCAGTTTCAAGAGAAATTACAACATCGCCAAGCTGAACAGCGTTAGTATCGGGATTGATTTCAGTTGTTCCGTCCTCACTTGTGAGAGGGAAAGAAAGAACATCTGTAACGCTATCCTTGTTTCTGTATGCCTTATTGAGGTTTCTGATTTCATTATTGCTTACGAATGAAACTGATACTTCTGCATCATTTGCAAACTTTTCTGTTGCAAGAACAGCCTGACAGCATCTTCTGATAAGAAGTCTGATACCAACAGGAACTTTAACCTCCGTCTGATTATTTTTTACATATACTTTAAGCTTAGGCATGATTTTTTCTCCCTTCGTTAAATTTTTCGTATGCCTTTATAATATCCTGTACAAGCTTATGACGGACAACGTCCTTTTCGGAAAAACGATGAATTCCAATATCGTCAATGCCTTTCAGTATTTTAACTGCTTCCACAAGTCCCGATTTTTTAGGGTCGGGCAAATCTATCTGGGTAATATCTCCTGTAATTACCATACGGCTTTCATTTCCAAGACGGGTAAGGAACATTTTTATCTGTTCAGATGTTGTATTCTGTGCCTCGTCAAGAATAATAAATGCCTCGTCAAGAGTTCGTCCTCTCATGTAGGCAAGAGGGGCAACCTCGATTATACCTTTTTCCATATAACGGCTGAAACTTTCTCCGCCGAACATATCAAACAAAGCGTCATAAAGCGGTCTGAGATAAGGGTCAACCTTATCCTGCATATCTCCCGGCAGAAAACCAAGCTTTTCACCTGCTTCAACAGCAGGACGGGTGAGAATAATTTTCTTGATTTTATGCTCTCTGAATGCTTTTACAGCCATAGCAACCGCAAGGTACGTTTTACCTGTACCTGCGGGACCAATTCCAAGAACAATTGTGTTATTCTTTATTTCATCAATGTAATTTTTTTGTCCGATTGTTCTCGGTCTGATAATCTTACCCGATGAAGTAACACAAACTCCGTCTTTTCCAAGGTCCTCCAGCTGCTGTTCAGCACCGTCAGCAACAACAGATGTTACATAACGTATAGTCTGGTCACTTAAAACCTGACCGTTATTATTCAGCTTAATCAGGGCATTAACGGATTTTTCAGCATCGGCAACGGCTGTTTCTTCACCGATAATTTTAATTCGTCCGTCCCTGTTGATAATGCTCACGTTGTAATTTTTTTCAATGTGATGAATGTTGCTGTCAAGCTGTCCGAACAATGCGGAAAGCTGTGCTTCGTCCTCAATGTGAATGATTTTTTCTGCCATTAAATAACTCCTTTATGTGCATCCTCAAGGAAACAATTTTCCTTAGCCAAGGCGGCGTTTGAATATCTTCCGTCAGCTGAAACATCTTTCAGTACATTGATACATTCAGGGAAATCTATTTCCTGTGAAACTGAGTCAAGCTCCAGTTCGAGGATAGCAAGCTCTGTGGAAAAAGAATAGATATCCATTTCAAAAAGCTGATTATGGTAATCAAAACAGATTCTCTTTTTTATTGTGGGAGGATTATCCTTTTTCTCAGTCAGATATTTATTGTAATCCTGTAATGAAATTTCACATTCTTCCTCAATCCTTTGTGTAGGGCTGAGAAATTTTTTCTGTGTATATACATATTTTTCGTTACCGTTTTCGGTTATTTTCCTAACTCGTCTTTGCAATTCGGAATTATCAGCGTTAAGATAAGTCTGAATTATATCAAGCTCTCTGACAACATTAAGCTTTTTCAGTTCGGGTATTTCAATGAGAAACTTTCGTTCAATTTCCATTTTTTTCTGCATATACATCTCCACGGTTATATTTCATTCCCTTGTGACAGGGTTTTAATACGGGCAATGTTTCAAAAACAGGATAACATAATTCCGCTATTATATTATAGCTGATTTTTTGAATATTGTCAACAAAAAAATAAAGATTTTTCTCCCAAAAAATGATTGATATTAATAGTTTTTTTCAAAAGATACTATATAAGACTTATATCGCATGAGTTTTTTGCCTATAAATCATTACCATTTTCCAATGAACCCAAATCTGAAAAAAAGCTTGCTAATACAGGAAAATTAGTATTTGTACTGTTGGCATCACCGCTATTCATTGTTATTTTGCCATTTTTCTTATTTTGGATAATAAGTTTCAAGCTGTCATTTGAAATTTCCGCCTGTGAATTCATTTTTTCAACAGCAATCCTGATAATATCATCAGCATAATTCGTACTGAAATTCTCAGCAAGTCCCACTATAGCCTTGTCATCACGTTCCAAGACAGTCATAGTAATTTCTGCACCATTTTTTATCTCATTATAGCCGATCTCCATTCGAACAGCACCTGTCACAGCGGCTCTTCGCATAAAAATAGCAAAGATAAAATCAAAAAGTCTTTTAATAATATTAATGTATACAGGTGTTGATTTTTTAAATTCAACAGCAAGCAAATATCCGATTTGCTTGTTGCTTTCCAATGTAAAAGCTTCAAGATATTCGCACAGCTCAACATTTTCATTTATCAAAGATTTCTGATTAAGGCTGTCATAAAGAATATAATAAATCTCCGTCATTTTCATCATCTGAGTGCATTGGAGCAGGATACCCTCTGCACAGCGGTTCATAAAAGAAAATGATTCGTCATCGTCTATTTTCAAATTCTTTAATTCATAACACAGAGAGTTTATAACCGATAAATTTGACCTGTTCTGACTTTCACAGCCGTCCAGAAATGCTTTAATAATTTGAAAATCGGGATTATCACTCATATTGTTGTTATTATTTTTATCAGACATTGTAATACCTCCTTTTTAATAGGACTATGTTAATTTCGGTATTTCTTTGAAATATTAGTATTTTTGTGCAGATTATCAAAATTAGCTGTATCAACTGCAATCATATATGGGCATCTCTATATTATATTATACTACATTTTTAAAGAAAATGGAATGGTATTTTAAAAGTAATCTATCGTCACTTTTAACAAAAATATTTGTTGAATATAGTGCTGAATAACATTTTCCTTACAAATCTGTTAATTTTTTATCGAACCTCTTGAAAATTTTCCCAATATAGTGTATAATATAAATATCGCAGTTTAATATAAACTGTAATGTAAAATTTCAGGAGGTAATATCCAATGTCAGTTAAAGTTGCTATTAATGGTTTCGGACGTATCGGTCGTCTTGCATTCAGACAGATGTTTGGTGCAGAGGGTTATGAGGTAGTTGCAATCAACGACCTTACAAAGCCTTCAATGCTCGCTCAGCTTCTCAAGTATGATACAGCTCAGGGCGGTTACTGCGGTACAATCGGCGAGAACCTTCACACAGTTGAGGCTAACGACGAAAAGGGTACAATCACAGTTGACGGCAAGACTCTCACAATCTATGCAAAGGCTAACGCTGCTGAGCTTCCTTGGGGCGAAAACGGCGTAGACGTTGTTCTTGAGTGTACAGGTTTCTACTGCTCAAAGGACAAGGCACAGGCTCACATCGATGCCGGTGCTAAGAAGGTTGTTATTTCTGCTCCTGCAGGTAACGATCTCCCCACAATCGTTTACAGCGTTAACGAGAAGACTCTCACAGCTGATGACAAGATCATCTCTGCTGCTTCTTGCACAACAAACTGCCTCGCTCCTATGGCTAAGGCTCTCAACGACTACGCTCCTATCCAGAGTGGTATCATGAGCACAATTCACGCTTACACAGGCGATCAGATGATCCTTGACGGTCCTCACAGAAAGGGTGACCTCAGAAGAGCAAGAGCTGGTGCTGCTAACATCGTTCCTAACTCAACAGGTGCTGCTAAGGCTATCGGTCTTGTAATTCCTGAGCTTAACGGCAAGCTCATCGGTTCTGCACAGAGAGTTCCTGTTCCTACAGGTTCTACAACAATCCTTACAGCTGTTGTTAAGGGTGCAGATGTAACTAAGGAAGGCATCAACGCTGCTATGAAGGCTGCTGCTTCTGAGTCCTTCGGTTACAACACAGATGAGATCGTTTCTTCTGACGTTATCGGCATGAAGTACGGCTCACTCTTCGATGCTACACAGACAATGGTTTCCAAGATTTCTGACGATCTCTATGAGGTTCAGGTTGTTTCTTGGTACGACAACGAGAATTCTTACACATCACAGATGGTAAGAACAATCAAGTACTTTGCAGAACTTGGTTAATCGTTAACCTATTTCAAAAATTCAGGGCAGTTCTTTTCGAACTGCCCTTTATTCTATACTTGTGTTTTGAATTGACATTACTCTCCATAGGGAAAATAATGTTCTGCTTTTGATTGAAACTCCCTTAATAATACTATTTTACCGTTATTGTCAAAATCTGCGATGGTAACTCCGTCGAAACCGTCAATATTACCCTCATAGCTGCATTTGAAGTACCATTCTGCAATTATGGTTTGTTTATGTTCTATCGTTTGTTTAATTGTCCATTCCAAAACCCTACCCTTGCTATTCCATTCCTCAAACCATTGAATAATTTGTGGTAATCCACGATATTCAGGTCCATAACATTCACTATATATAATATTGTCGCTAAATATTTCTTTTACCGTTTTAATATCTACATCTATCCAAGCCTGAAAATATTTCTGAATAATCTCAGTCATAATACACTCCTATAAATTCTTATTTTTCGCTGAGTTGATTATAAAAAGTTTTCCGCATAAAGTCAATATCATAAGTAATGCAAAGCCGCTTCTGATACAATATCAAAAGCAGCTTTAGTTTTTTATAGCTACCCCGACTCCACCCTCGTATAACAGCTGATATTCGGTAATAATAAAAACTTGTAAACCATTAAGGTAAATGCACGTGTAACATTGCCGGACATAATAAAAATAAATAGCCTGCCCATTGCCTTAATCGTAAGTATTTTTGAAAGTCATTCTCACTTTCGGGAGATAATATCCACTCTGCCATACTACCGCTATTATCGGGTTAAATTAATTCAGTAGTCCAGTTCAACTCCTGAATTTTCTCGTCAATTTGACGCAATTCCTTAGAAATTACATCAAGCTTTTTCTGATATTCAGATATATCAACGGTGCTTTTAATGAGAATTTCGGTCTTGCTGTAACGGTCAATTTTTGAACTTGCGTTATTGAGAAACGAACGCATTATATTGACATCTTTCTTCATTCTGTCACGCTTTGAAATAAGCTCTGTAATTGTAACACCGTCACATTCTGTTTTGCTGTTTGTAAGATTAATTCTTGTGACAAGATTTTCCAGTTCATCAAGAATTCTGTCCTTTTCAGCTATAAGTTCCACAGGATTTTCTGCGGGAACATCTCCCTCCTGTACCTTTGCATTGGCATTGAGGCGTATCTGCAATTCATTCAGACGAACTTGCAGACTTGCTCTTTCGGATAATGCAGTTGCTAATTTCATAGTATCACGCTCCTTTAATATGTAATTTTATTATATATTAAGTTTGTGATAGATGTATGATAAAAACAGCTAAAATTTCCATTTATATTTTTTTATTTTTGAAATATAATACTATCACGGCATCAATAATTCAACTTTAAGGAGAACAAAACTATGAGCAGCAATTCAAATAACAACAGCGGTGTAATGACAGAAAAGGGCAGAGAGGCTCTTGAAAGATTTAAGATGGAATCAGCATCTGAGCTTGGCGTAAACCTCAAGCAGGGTTACAATGGCGACCTTACTTCACGTGAGGCAGGTTCTATCGGCGGCCGTATGGTTCAGAAGATGATTAACTCTTACAAGATGCAGTAAATCAGTCTTAAAATATTTAAAGGGATGCCCTCGGACATCCCTTTTTATATTACTTATTTTTTCTTCTCACGAGAACTGCAATAAGGTCAGGACCAATATTTGAAGCAACTGCACAGCCGATTTTAGCGTACATTTCAGCCTTTTTGCCTGTTTTCTTTATCATTTCCTTTTCAACTTCCTTGGCAAGTGTGTCATCTCTGCCGTAGATAAGAAGATATGGAGTTTGTGGAGTCATTCTCTTTTCGACACAATCTATAAGCTTTGGAACGATATTCTTTTCACCACGGATTTTCTCAATTGTTGTGGTTACACCGTCGGCAAATTCAATAATAGGCTTTAATCCTAAAAGTTCACCTGCAAATGCAGCAGCAGCGGAAATTCTGCCTGATTTTTTTGCGAATTTGAGGTTATAGGGAACAGCATAAACAGCACATACATCAAACCAGTCCTGAAGATATGCAACAATATCTTCAGCTGTTGCACCCTTATTTATTTTCTTTACAGCTTCCATAATCGGGTAGCCGTAGAATACTGTGTAGCATTTTGAGTCAAGGTTGAAAATGCGGATTTTATCCTTTAATTCGGGATTGTTCTCGAATAATTCGTCCTTTGCAAGAATAGCATTATTATATGTTACAGAACCAAGGCCGTTAAGAGATACAGTAATAATATCTGTGTAACCCTCGTCAATAGCCTCTTTGTATGCCTCCTCGAACATTGTAGGGTTGATTGCGGCATGTTTAGCAGGCTCGTTGGATTTCAGCAGTAAATCGTAAAATTCATCAGCTGACTTATCATACATTTCACGGAAAGTTTCACCGTTTATTGTGATAGAAAGAGGAAGTACCTTTATTCCAAGTTCGTCTACAACTTCTTTTGTAAGGTCACAGCAGCTGTCTGTGATGATTTTAATTTTTGACATTTCAGTCATCTCCTTTACCATTCATATTGTGTAAGTTTTCCCTCACGGGATAAATCTGGATAATCCCATTGCCGCAGCACTTCATAAGCTGCAATTGCAACGGAATTGGACAAGTTTAAGCTTCTCAGTTCATTCCTCATAGGAATTCTGACGCAGCATTCTGGATTTTCATACAACAGCTTTTCGGGAAGTCCCTTATCTTCTCTGCCGAAAAGCAAATAGCAGTTATCGGGATATACCGCTTCACTGTGTACATATTTTCCCTTAGTTGTAAAATAAAAGAAATTTCCGCCCTTATTCTTGTTAAAAAAATCTTCAAGATTGTCGTAATAGGTTATATCAAGCTTATCCCAATAGTCAAGACCTGCTCGTTTCAGATGCTTGTCCGAAATGTCAAAGCCAAAGGGACGAATGAGATGAAGTCTTGCTCCCGTCACAGCACAGGTACGTGAAATATTTCCTGTATTCTGCGGTATCTGCGGTTCTACAAGAACAATGTTAAGTTCAGCCATTTATTCTCCTTATGAATAAAAATCTGTGTTTTTCAGAAAATATAAAAGAACTCTCAGAAGTTCAATTAAATTTCGGAAGTGATTATATGAATATTAAAGCTATAACAACAGGTCTTACCGCAGGTGCGGCAATGGGATTTGCGTGCTATGCATTTGCTTCAAGCGGTGCAAGAAAACGTCACAGCATCAAGAAAAATGCAGGTAAAACTCTTAAAGCCGCAGGAAATCTGCTTGACGATATCACATCAATGATGGGTTAATACAACGGACGGATTATCCGTCCGTACATATTATAAAGCAGAATTTTTTCTGTAGCCTAAATAGCTTTCGAGAATAATTGTTGCGGCAACTGCATCAACAACTGCTTTTCTCTTTTTTCCTCGTGTATTTGTGACGTTCATATAATTGTGAGCCGATACGGTTGTGCAGCGTTCATCCCACAATTCTACGGGACAGCCTGTCATTTCTTTCAGTCTTTCGGCGAAAAGAGTGCATTTCTCTGCCCTCTCCCCTACTGTATTATTCATATTTTTCGGATAGCCTACAACTATCATTTCCGCCTTGTTTTCCTTAGCTGCCTCAGCGGTTTTTTCAAGGCATCTATCAAAATCCTTTTCGGCAATTACACCGATAGGGCTTGCAATCAGTTCACTCTTACCGCATATAGCAAGTCCTGTTCGGGAGTCACCAAAATCCACAGCCATTATAATCATAAAATATTACCACAGCTGAACTGTACCAATAATATCACGTACAGATGAAATTCCCTTTTTATCAAGGAAATCGTTCATTTCTTCTACAATTCTCACAGGTGCGTATGGGTCTGTGAAGATAGCAGCACCAACCTGAACAGCAGATGCACCTGCCATCATAAGTTCAATAGCGTCTTTTCCGCTTGACACACCGCCCATACCGATTACAGGGATTTTAACTGCATTTGCTACCTGATAAACCATACGTACAGCAACAGGGAAAATTGCAGGGCCGCTAAGACCGCCCATATTATTGTGTAAAATCGGTCTGCCTGTGTTAATATCAATTCTCATTCCGAGAAGTGTATTTATAAGTGAAACAGCATCAGCACCTGCTGATTCAACTGCCTTTGCAATTTCAGCAATATTTGTAACATTAGGTGAAAGCTTTACAACAAGGGGTTTTGTTGTGGCGGCACGTACAATTTTTGTTACCTCCGCAGCCATTTCACAGCTTGTACCGAATGCTGCACCGCCCTGTTTTACGTTAGGGCAGGAAATATTCAGCTCAATCATATGTGCGTCTGTACCTTCAAGCTTTGCAGCAGTTTCAGCACATTCTTCGGGAGTTGAACCTGCAATATTAGCAAGAACTACAACATCCTTTGTCATAAGATAGGGCAAATCGACCTCAACAAAGTGGTCGATTCCGGGATTTTGCAGACCAACAGAATTTAACATTCCAGCGGGAGTTTCTGCAATTCTCGGAGCAATATTGCCTGTTCTCTGATGACGTGTTGTACCCTTTGTGGCAATTCCGCCAAGCTTATTAAGCGGGAAAAGTTCCTCGTATTCTCTGCCGTAGCCGAATACTCCCGATGCAGGAATTATGGGATTTTTAAAATCAACTCCGCATATATTTACAGAAAGGTCAGCCATTATAAAATTACCTCCTCAGCATTGAATACAGGGCCGTCCTTGCAGACGTGCGCAAAATATTCTTCGTCATTTCTCTTTGTGCGGCAGGCACAGCCAAGACAAGCACCGATTCCGCAAGCCATACGCTCTTCAAGAGAAATTTCACAGTAAATGCCTTTTTCCTTGCAGATTGATGCAATTCCTTTGAGCATACCCATTGGACCGCAGGCAAAAACAGCGTCAATTCCGCCTTTTTCTGCCAATTCAGCAAGAGGCTGTGTAACAAAGCCGTGAATACCGGCTGAGCCGTCATCTGTGCAGAGAATTGTTTCAGCTCCTGCACTCTTGAAATCCTCCTGAAGAATTACAGCAGAACTGTTTCTGAATCCGCTGATTGCCACAGCCTTATTGCCGTAAGCCTTTGCAAGAGGAAGCATAGGAGGAGTTCCAATTCCGCCGCCGATAAGCACAACTTTTTTGAAGCTTTCATCAACTGTAAAACCGTGACCAAGAGGTGCAAGCATATCAACTACATCGCCCTTGTTAAGCTGTGCAATTTCAGCAGTTCCCTCTCCTCTTATTTCAAATACAATGCGGAGAGTGCCTTTTTCCTTATCAATTCCGCAGATTGAAATAGGTCTGCGGAGAACAAAACTTCCGATTCTGATATGAACAAACTGACCCGGAACAGCAGCAGCCGCTACTTCGGGGCAGCTGATTTCAAAGCTGTAAATTTCACAGCCAATAGCTTTTTTGTCGATTATAAGATATTTTCCTTGTGTATATTTCATAGTATCACCTGTTAATCTTTTTTATTTCCGCAATTCTTACACTTGCCGAATACACCGTATTTTCCGCCGCATAATGGACAGAGTCCAACAGATTTCAGATAAGCTGAAACGCACTTGAAACGGTATACTTCGCTTGCTTCATATGCTGTGCCATTGAAATAAATTCGAGTTACACCCTTTTCAGTTGCCTTTCTGCTGATTTCAAACGAGGGATTTGTGTAATCATTGAGAGGTTCCCAAGTTGTACTGCTGCTTTCAAATACAATTTCTTCAAGTCCGCAGCACATAGCGTTATATACAATTTCCTCAACGGAAGCAGGAATTGTAAGAGTCTTTAATCTGTCACAGCCATTGAAAGTTTTGTAGCCGATTTTCTTAATTGTATTGGGCAGACGTACATTTGAGAGAGCTGTACAGCCTTCAAAAGCAGAATCGCCGATTGAAAGAACAGTATCGGGGATATGTATAGTTCTGATTGTTGTATTGTCCTTGAATGCACAGGCATCAATTTTTGTTACATATTCAGGAATATCCACATCTTCATCATTTCCTGCATATTTTACGAGAGTTTCCTTGTCGCAGAGGAAAATATCACCTGTGAGAATAGGTGCAGCCTTTTCGGGAGCAGCCTTTTTTTCTTCCTTTTCAATTTCTATTTTTTCTCCGCAATGTCCGCAATACCAATGGTCAAGTCTTTTTTCAGCAAACAAAAGAGCTTTACATTTCGGGCAGACAATCTGATAATAGTCGTTAAGTTCCATAATTCCTCCTGTTGATACATATTTATATATATTATACCATATACAAAAGAAAATTTCAATATATACCGTAAAATTTAATTTTTATAGCTAATACAATTCATATTGCTCCCCCAATTAACTCTTGAATTTTCTATTTTGGGCATCTCTAAAAACTCGTTTGATTAAAGAAAAAACAGATAGGTGCGGCAGCTGCAAGGAAAGCTTCCGAAGGCGTGCTTTCGCACTCCAAGGGAGGTTGACGCAGCAGATGTCGTGCATAGCTGTTTTTTCTCAAAAGGGGTTTTTAGAGATGCCCTTTTGCTTGGGGAGCAAAATTCAGCGTCAGAAATCCTCACAATACGACAGTATCATTTCGGCTTTCTTTCTTGCCTTCTGCTCCCCAAGCTTCATATAATTCTTCAAGAGTTAGTTGGCGGAGCAATAAAAAAACAGCAGACCATAAAAATCTGCTGTTTTGTGATTATTTTATTTCTCAGGAAGTGCGTCGATAAGCTTTGCATCAAATTTCTGAATTGCAATACCGTCAGCTACTGTTAAACCACTTCCCGGTTCGAAACAGTCAGCATTTACAGTGCCTTTCTCTGATAATGAATACTTGTCAGAGTTACCGATAGCCTGATAAATAGCCGCTGCATCGGCAATTGTAACAACTCCGTCGCAGTTTGCATCACCGTATACTACATCGCCTGAATCAGGTGTTGTTGTAGGCACAGTTGTAGGAGCTGTGGTTGGCTCTGTTTTAGGCTCGGTTGTTGGTGCTGTTGTAGGTGCTGTAGTCGGTTCAGTTGAAGGTTTAGTTGAAGGCTGAGTATTTCCGCTGTAATAGTCGCTGAGAGAAATACCTGTACCATTCTGTCCAAGTGGGATTTTATGGTCAAGGCTGATGAATAAGCCGTCATCTGTCTGCCACAGTGAAGGTTCAACAAATTCGTACTTTTCCATATCCCATTCTGTCCAGTTGGTGCTGCCTGCAATAAGTCCGCCTGTATCACCTGAGTTTTCATTGAAGCACCAGAATGTATGGTGAATACGCTTCTCAATCATATAGTCACGGAGAAGTCCCATCCACTTTCTGTTATCACCTGTCGGGTCGTGTTCTGCATCAAGGAATCCGCCCCACTCACCCATAAGAAGCGGTGAAATCTTTTCCTCAACAAGGAATGCCCATGTATCATACCAGTAATCTTCAAGGAGTGTTTCACGGGTAAAGTCCTTCTTGAACCATTCCTGCTCCCAAACAAGCGGACCGTAGTCATGGGGAGAATATACAAGCTGGCTCTGATGTTCGCCTAAATCTACGGGGTAATCTCTTACACCACGGAAGTTACCGCCCCACCATGCACCATGGAAAGCCTGTGCACTTGGGTCGTCATAATGAGCATAATCAACAGCAGGGCTGTTCCAGTCCTTGCCGTTTTCAAATTTAGGATAAACTTCAATACCCTCTACCATAAGAAGAAGATTCGGGTTTACTTCCATAATTGCGGCTGATGCTCTTTCAGCGGCGTATTTCCAGTTATTATCAGCAGTTGAATCATCCCAGATAGCCATACCCTGACCGTCATTCTTGCCGTGAGGCTCATTTTTCAGGTCAAGAGCAATAAGAGTATCGTCATCTTTATAGTAATCAGCAACCCATGTAAGTGCCTCAATCCAATCCTCATCGCTGTAATTGCTGTCATACCAAAGAGGATACTGGTGACCGTTTGAAGCTGTAGTTGCACAATGAATATCAATCATAATCTTGATACCATTTTCTCTGCACCAGTCCACAGCCATATTCCAGATATCAAAGCTGTACTTTGGCTCACTTCCCTCAACGCCGTCAACTGAAAGCTCAGGGTTTGAATATGTATTGATTTTAACCATATATGGGTCAGGCTCTTGATTTTTCCACTGAAGAAGAATCTGAGTTGACATAGGTACACGGAGCAGGTTGAAGCCATGGTCTGCAATCTGATTCAGTGCATCGTGCATATTAAGGCTCCATACGCCGTCAAAACATTGTGTTGTAACATTGTAACCAAACCAGTTACAGCCTGTCAGCCATACAGGGTTGCCGTACATATCAACAATCTCGGCATTTTCATTAACGTGAAGCCAGTCGTCGTGATACTCGTCAGGTGCGGCAGTTGTAACTGTTTCCTTTGATATGCTGCCTGTTACAACTGTACAAAGCATAAGTGAAGCAGCAATTGTTGAAGCTGCTCTTTTGAAAATTTTTGCCATAAACATTCCCTCTCTTTAACTGAACAAAAATGACACATTTTGTTCATAATTCTCATCTTTATTATATACCATAAAAATCCGAATGTCAAGATTTTTCCGAAATTTTCCGAAAAATCTTCGTCAGGATAACAAATGAGCTTCCTTACGGAAGCTCATTTGCCATGATATAGGGATTATTGGGGATTTATAATTAAATGTTGGGGTAAACATTTAATTACCATGAATTAATTTAAGAGGCTTGTTTTATCCTCTATAAAGTATTATACCACACAAATGTGAAAATTGTGTTAAAATTCGTACTGGAATAATGACGAAAATCACAACAATTATTTTTGATTATTTGTGCAACTTGCAATCTCTTGCACTGATTTTGAACCAGAATACCGATCCTACGCCTACTTTACTTCGTACTCCGTAGTCATAATTATGCAGCTTTAATACAGCTTTAACGATTGATAAACCTAAGCCTGTGCCTACTACTTCACGTTTGTGATTTTCAGAACGGTAATACTTATCAAAAATTAACTTCATCTTATCAGGTTCAATTCCGTCACCTGTATCCTCAACCTCAATAAGCACACCTGACGGAGTGTTAATCTGACGCACAAATACTTTTTTATCCTCGCCGGTATAATTAATTGCATTATTTATAAGGTTGTATATCGCCTGCTCAATCTTAATCGAATCGCAGAAAACTAAACATTCTTCATCAGCTGTAAACTGAATTTCATATCCCATTTTTTCGGATATTCCTTTAAATCTGTCAATTATCTCATTCATCTTTGAGCTGATTTCAAACTCGGAGGGGGTAAGTTTCTGCTTGCCGCTTTCAAGCTTTGACAAATCAAGAATGTCGTTTACCATAAGGGAAAGCCTGTCCGTTTCGCTGATGATAATTTCGAGATGTTCGTTACGCTTAACAGGATTATCGCCCGAAAGGTCACGAATCATTTCCGCATAAGCTTTAAGCATAGTCAGCGGAGTTCTCAAATCATGGGAAACATTGGCAATTAAATCTCTCTGTAGCCTGTCTACACGGGAAAGTTCCTTTTCCGCATAGGTAAGGGCATCTGCAAGCTGTTTTACTTCGAGGTATCCCCTGCCGTCAAACTTTGTATTGAAATTTCCCTTTGCAAGGCTTTCAGCGGCTAAAGTTATATTGTCAATAGGTCTGGCAATTTTCCGTGATACAAAAAGTGAAATGAAAAATGCCATTATAAGCAGCAGAAAAGTAACTGTCATAAGCTGCCTTTTGATGATTTTAACTGTTGAGCCAACAGGTACAAGAGCTGTATTTATAAAAAGGTAGCCGTCGGGATTGTCGGTATTTCCCAATGCACAGCCGTGAAGTACCATAAAGTAATTTTTATGGGCATTCTGCAATTTACGCCATATTGGGTAATTTCCGTTTTTTTCAATTTCAAGCTGATAGGCGTATGTGCTGTTTGGCTTGTCGTGGATTATACAGTCAACGGAATATTCTTTCGTGTATTTTGATCTGCCGTAGCGGTCTACGATTTCAATGCACAAGTCGTTTTCCATAGCGATTTTCCCAAGATTTTCGCTGAAATCAACAGGTGTATCATTTTCATAGGATTCAATTATAAGTGAAGCCGCAGCCTCAACATCGCTGATTTTCGAGATTGTATAAAACCTCTCCATAAAAAGAATCTGAAACAGCCACAAAAGAATAAAAACTATGAAAGTAAATCCCATAAAATAAATCCATATGCTGAATTTAAGGGGAATTCTTCCGAATGCTGCTCTTATTCTTTTAATTAGCTTCAAACTTGTAACCCATTCCTCTCAGCGTAACAATGAATTTTCGGTATTCTCCAAGGCTATTGCGAAGCATTTTTATATGTGTATCAACTGTTCTGTCATCGCCGAAAAAGTCATAGCCCCATACTTCTTCAAGAAGCTGATCTCTTGAAAGGGCAATATTCTTGTTTCTTACAAGGAAAAACAGCAAATCGTATTCCTTTGGAGTCATTGAAGCCTTTTCGTGGTTTACATAAACCTCTCTGCCCGAAATGTCAACTTCAAGTCCCTCAAATACGTATTTGTCAAGCTTGCCGCTATTGACAGCTGTTGTATTTCTTTTCAGGGCAACCTTTACTCTTGCCATAAGCTCCTTTGGTGAAAAAGGCTTCACAACATAATCGTCAATACCAATTTCAAAGCCGAAAAGCTTGTCATATTCCTCGCCTCTTGCGGAAAGCATAATTACAGGGATATTCTTTGTTTTGCGGATTTCCTTGCAGGCTGAATATCCGTCAAGGCGGGGCATCATTACGTCCATAATAATAAGGTCATAATTGTTATCGTGGCAGAGATTTACTGCCTCCATTCCGTTTTCAGCCTCAGTTACCTCATATCCTTCAAATTCCGCATATTCACGGACAACCTTACGGATATTGATTTCATCGTCAACTATTAAAATATGTGCCATTTTATATTCCTCCATTTCATTGACACCGCTATGCGGATTGTCATAAAACGCTTTTTACTACTCTTATTATAACATAATAACTCACCAATGTGAATATATTGTGATATTTTCTTGTGCGTTTGCAACAATTTTATAAAAAATGTTGTGAATTGGAATTTTATTCTTGACTTTTTAGGTGAAATTTGCTATAATAATTATAACATATACCAGTATAAGCTATGAATAATTATACCTTTGTTAGCTATTAATAATAAAGAGAGGTGATTTTCTTGAAAAACGGAGATATTCTTGCCGCTTCCCTTGCTATCTGTCTTTCTACAGCTCTTGTTGTAACATTTGCATTTATGCATCCCGAATATATGGCAGTTACCCTTATTGTGTATTTTCTTTCTATTATAATTACAGGAACTCTTGTTTTTATTATAAGTATGATTTACAATAAGAGAAAAACCTCTGTTGATACAGCTGACTTCGTTAAGGTTATTGAGGAACTGGATTCTGAATTCATCGTATGGTCAGATGATTTCAATTATATCAGAATGAACAAATGTATAAGAGAACATCTCGGACTTACAGCTGAGGAAAGCGGTACCAAAGAGGCTCTTAAAAAAGCTTTTGCAATTCCCGATCTCAGTGCAAATACTATAACTCAGATTACAAGCGGAAATTTCCAGTCTACATTTAATAATTCCCAAAACAAAACTGTAAATATCAACTGGAGTACCTCTCTTTTCAAGGATTTCAGAAAAAAGCATCTTTATCTCAGCACAGGTTTCAATATGACCGAACTGAAAAAAATGAGGACTAACCTTGCCAGTGCAAATGACTTCTTCAATTCCTCTATGGAACTTGCTGAAATCGGTGTTATTATGAGTACTGACAGAAAGAATTATGCTGCTTCTTCCGAAACAGTTCGTATGTTCAACCTTGATAAAAACAGCATCACTTTTGAAAAATTCCGTAATCTCATTCATCCAAATGACCGTATGTACTTCGATCATGCCATAAATTCATCAAATGATTACAGTGATGTCAAAAAAATTGAACTTCGTATCAAGAAGATTAACGGTGCAAGCTATCGTTGGTACAGTTTCCGTTACAAGTCAATCAAGGGAACTGATAACACAAAGCCTCTTTTCGGCGGTGCGTTCCTTGATATTACCGACGAAAAGGAAAAAGATATTCTCATTGAGCGTCTTGCTTATATTGATGAGGTAACTGAAATAGCAAACCGCAATAAGCTTGTTACTATGGGTGATGAAATATGCGAATGCAGCCGCACACTAGGCTACAGCTACTGGGTTATCGTTGTGGATATTGATAAATTCCATATTATAAACGATACCTGCGGATACGAAAACGGAAACAATATCCTTCGTAATTTCGCTCATATCCTCTATAAATTCGTGACTCCGGGAGGTCTTGCTGCACGTATCAGCGGCGATAATTTCGCTCTTGTACTTCGTGATTACGGTGATGACGATCTCCCTCTCCGTACCGCCAAAGGTATTCAGGAGGAATTTTCAATGCTTGCGGTGGATAATTTTGCCGCTGTAAGCCTTACTTGTTCAATCGGTTATTCAAAAGTTCCCGATGACGGAGATTGTTTTGAAAGTATTCTCGAACACGCTGAATTTGCACTTAAAACAGGTAATGGTGTATCAGGTACTATCTGCCGTTATGACCCCAGTATGCACGACTCAATTCTCGGCATAACTGAAATCGAGAAGGCTCTCGCACTTGCAATTGACAGTAATGAGCTTCATCTTTTCTATCAGCCTAAAATCGACCTTAAAACAGGAAAAATTATGGGTGTAGAGGCTCTTATCCGCTGGATTAAGCCCGACGGAACAATTATGGCTCCCGATTCCTTTGTACCTATTGCTGAAAAATCACGTCTTATCGGTAAAATCAGCGAGTTTGTCCTCAATGAGGGTTGTCGTCAGAATGCACTCTGGCAGAAGCTTGGTTATCCGAAAATTGTTATGTCAATCAATTTCACTTCCACAGATTTCTATCAGAACGACCTGAAAGACAGAGTTCTTGATGCACTTGTAAGAACAGACCTTGACCCTAAATGGCTTGAGGTTGAGCTTACTGAAACAATTGCTCTCAGCGACATTGATTTTGCTGTTGGTCAGATGAATAAGCTGCGTGATCTTGGCGTAAAGCTTGCTATGGATGATTTTGGTACAGGTTATTCTTCATTGAGTTATCTGCAAATTCTCCCAATCACACTTTTAAAGCTTGACCGTTCATTTATTACTGATATTCAGAATGACAACATTGCATACGAAATCGTTTCGGCTGTGATAAGCATTGCAAAATCCAAGCATATCAAAACTATTGCTGAGGGTGTCGAAAATACTAAACAAGAAGATATTCTCCGCCAGGCAGGCTGTGACTACGGTCAGGGATACCTTTATGGTAAACCTATGCCCGCCGAAGAACTTGAAAAACTGCTTCGTGCTGATATGTAATTCAAATCGGAGATACTCATAGGCAGAGTTCCCCGTAAAATATTAAATATTAACGGTATTATTTATCGTAAAAATGGAGGTTTTAAAATGAGAAGAATAGGTATTCTGACAAGCGGCGGCGACTGTCCCGGACTTAATGCAACTATCAGAGGTGTAGCAAAGGCTTGCTATGAGCAGTTCGGTGAAGATAATGTAGAAATTGTCGGTATATCCAACGGCTACTACGGACTTATCAATAATCTTTGCAAGGAAATGTCACCTTCCTCTTTCTCTGGTATTCTCACACAGGGCGGTACAATTTTCGGAACAAAGCGTCAGCCGTTCAAGATGATGCAGGTTATCGGCGAAGATAACGTGGACAAGGTTAAAAATATGAAGGAAACCTACAAGAAGCAGAAGCTTGATTGTCTGCTTACTCTTGGCGGAAACGGAACTCATAAAACATCTAAGCTCCTTTATGATGAGGGACTTAATGTAATCGGCTTGCCCAAAACTATCGACAATGATATTTTCGGTACAGATGTTACTTTTGGTTTCCATACAGCTGTGGATATTGCTACAGATGTTATTGACCGACTTCATACAACAGCTGCAAGCCACAGCCGTGTGCTTGTATGCGAAGTTATGGGAAATAAGGCAGGTTGGCTTACACTTAATGCAGGTATTGCAGGCGGTGCTGATATTATCGTTATTCCCGAAATTCCTTATGATATTGACAAAATCTGTGACGCTGTAATGGCTCGTTCAGCATCAGGAAAGACATTCTCTATCCTTGCTGTTGCTGAGGGTGCATTTGATGTTGCTGAGGCTGAAATGAAGAAAAAGGAAAGAGCTAAAAAGCGTGCAGAGGCAGGAATTATAACTGCTACAGGACGTATTGCTGCACAAATTCAGCAGAATACAGGCATTGAGGCTCGTGTATGCGTTCCGGGACATATGCTCCGTGGCGGTGCTCCCAGTGCATACGACAGAATTCTCTCAACTCAGTTCGGCGTATTTGCGGCTTCACTTATTGCTAAGGAAAAATACGGCAGAACTGTTGCTAAAATCGGCGATAAAATTACATCAAACAAGCTTGCGGACATAGCAGGAAAAACTAAGTTTGTAACTCCGGACGATCCACTTGTAACATCAGCTAAGGCTATTGGCGTTTCATTCGGAGATTAAATATAAGGAGAAAAAATAATGACTTACAAAGAAAGCTTTATCAAATTTATGGTTGACTGCGGTGTACTCACCTTTGGCGAGTTCACTCTGAAAAGCGGACGTATTGCTCCCTATTTCATCAACTGCGGAAACTACAAGACAGGCGCTCAGCTTGCTAAGCTTGGCGAATACTACGCTGAGTGTATTCACGAGAATAATATTCCCGTAGAAACACTTTTCGGACCTGCATACAAGGGTATTCCTCTTGCAGTTTCTACTGTTGTTGCTCTCAGCAATAAATTCGGAATAGACGTTTCTTACTGCTTTGACCGTAAGGAAGCTAAAGACCACGGCGAGGGCGGTATGTTCGTTGGTAAGGTTCTTACGGATAACGAAAAGGTTATAATCATTGATGATGTTATGACTTCCGGAAAGGCTCTCCGTGAGTCTATGCCAAAGCTTAAATCTGCTGCTGATGTCGATGTAACAGGTATGGTTATTACCGTTGACCGTCAGGAAAAGGGTACAGGCGAACTTTCAGCTGTACAGGAAGTAAAGCGTGATTTCGGCGTTACTGTTTACCCCATTGTTACAATGGAGGATATTATCAAGGCTATTGAAAACGATATAGTTCCCGGTAAGGAATACCTTGATAAGATGATTGAATACAGAAAAACATACGGCGTATAACAACATAACGGGTATCAGCAAATCTGATACCCGTTCAATATATCCAAAGGAGACATTATGAAAAAAAGGATATTGTCGCTTTTTACTGCGGCTTCGCTCATTGCACCTGCTGTTTCTTTCACATCTGCAAATTCTGCTGAAAATTCGCCTAAAGGTTGGCTTATGTGGCATAGTTATTCCGATTATTCCGCCCTTGACAGCCGTCTTTTCTTACGTTCTCCACAGGGGGAAATCACGGAAATTTCGGGGAATTTCGTTCACGCAATGAATGGCGATTTCGGCAGCTCCCCTACTGATATTGTATTTATGGCAATTGACAAAGCAGCTGATGAATGGGATATTTACCGTTATAATTCAATAAGCGGAAAAATCACTAATCTTACTGAAAAAAGCGGTTTTCGCAATGAAGACCCGAAGTTCTCCCCTGACGGTTTGAATATAGTTTTCAAGCGTGGTTACTGGGATAATTCAAGGAATGATTTTACCTATAATCTGGCGGAAATGAACCTCAGCAGCGGTGAAATAACAATGATTACCGATGATACAAAGGAGCAGGCAATGCCCTATTATTCCGAGGACGGCAAGTATATCTATTACTCCGAATATGTGAACGGCATTTCATCAATATGGCGGCTTGACAGGGAAACATCTGAAAAGTCCGAAATATTCGCTGAAAACGGCGTAACCGCATATTATCCAGTTGTCAAGGGCGAAAATATGTACTTTTCAAAATGGCATTCAGCTGACAACAGAAATGATATGATTATGCGTTATAACGGCGGTAAAATTCAGCCTATGCCCTTTAATTCAGATAATACCAATTGTTCTGATGCCTGCCCTTTAAATGATACCGCAATGATTTACAGTTCAACCCTAAACAGCAGTTATGATTTATTCTGTTATGACGGAAATGAAAGCTATTCCCTTGATTTTGCGTCTACTGATAAAAATGAGCTTGGTGCGGCTTTTTATTCAACTGATGAAATTTTGGAATATGCCGTTGATTTACAGGAATTTCTGCTGGGAGCAGATGCACCAAAGGCAAATTATGACGTTGACGGCAACGGAGTTTCCAACTGCTTTGATTTGATTTACGCAAGAAAACTAATGTCAGGAGTATGATTATGGAATTTATTAAAAAAGAAAATATTATAGAATTATCAAATCCCGGAGTTGTTTCAAGACAGCTATTAAATCCCGAAAATTCGGCAAGTGAAAGAGTGACGATTACAGAAGTTCACCTTGAACCAAATGCAGAACAGCCACGTCATACCCACGAGTTTTCGGAGCAGATATGGTATGCTGTGAAAGGTTCGGGAACGCTTCTTCTTGCAGATGACAAGGAAATGCCTTTCAACGTGGGTGATGTTGTCCGCTTTGCTGATAAGGACGTTCACGGGTTAAAAAATAACGGCAAGTCCGAATTTGTATACATCTCGGTAACCTCGCCGCCTATTAATTTTGGATATGCTTATAAAGATAAAAAGTGAGGTAAGTAAAATGGATTTACACGAAAAATACAGTATAAAACTGCTCGATGAAGCGGAAATAGTGATTTTAAGCCAGTATATTAAAGAACATCCATATTTGTGGGATACAGTAAAATGCCACTATCATTGTCTGACATTTGCTGTTACATACGAAAATTATATGTTTTCATGTACGCAGGAGAGCGGTAAATTTTCTACTATAATCATATGGAAAAATGGTAAAATATTTGATACAGCAAAATGCAGATTTAAAAATGGTGCCGATTATGGTATAATCGGCACCACGGGAAATGCTGAAATTGACGAGATGATTACAGAAATATCCATTTTTTGTCCCTTTATTTCAGAGGAATGTTTTTATTGGCTTGTTCACGATTATTTGAAAATTGAGAGTGAGGAATATGATGATGAGTACGAAGAAGGACGATGCAAAATAATCGACTACGAAAAGGAAATGGTGAATAAATATCTTGCTGATATTAAGGAGATTTATCTGGAATTTTTGAAATCATCAGGAGATAAAATACGAGAATATTTTAGTAATACTACTTGATAAGCTCTTCTCTTAAAAGGCACAAATCAAATACATCAATTTTACCGTCTTTGCAAAGGTCAGCTGCCTCGGAATTTTCAAGCTTTGCGTCGGAAACTCCCATAATCCAGTTTGTGAGAGATACAGCATCGGCAATTGTCATTTTGCCGTCACCGTTGGCATCACCTTTGACAAATTCGGGAACTACATCTTCTGTAGGCTTTTCAGTAGTTACTGTTGTAGTTTCTACTGTAGTCGCAGTTGTCGTTGTTGTAGATGATGCTGTAGTAGTAGTTGTTGTTGTTGTATCAACTGTGGTAGTAGTTGTTGCTGTGGTAGTCTGTGGAATTTCTTCCTCGATAACTTCAAACTTTCTATTGTATTTTTCAGCGTATGCCTGTGCTGTTGAGCCTGCATAGCCGTGAATTACAACTGATTTGTCAATGGGTTCTTCGGGTTCTTCAACTGTTTCGCCTGCAACATCTCCCCAGACAGAGGTGATAACTCCGTCATTCTCTAAATCGGGCATCTTTTCTTTTATTTTAAATTCAGCAGGAATTGTCTTTTCAGAGTCGAAAATATCACAATCCTTGTCATAGATGTATATATCGCTTGTACTCTTTGCACCTTTGAGTGTATCCTCATTTATGTAGGATGCTCTGTAGTGAATTTTATTCGTTACATCATTGGTACCGAGAAAGAACGCATCACATACATATGTTACGGATTCGGGGAAATCCACAAGTTCAATATTGCATCGCATCAGAAATGCCCACTCTGCAACACCAACTGTTCCCTCTGCAAATACGGCATTTACAATATCTTCTTCACTATCTACAGCCCAGTTATCAACGTAGTGTATGCCGTCCTTAACTTCGATACAGCCCGATTCTGCAAATGCACTAGCACCGATATAGGTAACAGAATCGGGAATATCAAATTCGGTAAGAGATGTACATTCACCAAATGCACCTATACCAATTGCGGAAATATCGCCGTTGAACTTCACATCTGAAAGAGATTCGCACATATAAAATGTATCCATATGAACAGCATTGATACTTTCGGGAAGTTCAATACTTTCAAGATTTATACAAGCGACAAATGCTGCATTATTTATCTGCTTGATATTTTCGGGAATTACCAAATCTTTCAGCTTATAGCAGGTTGCAAAGGCATAGTCGTTGATAATCTCAGCCTTTTCGGAAATTATCAGCTCCGTTAAATCCATAGCAGGCGGACAACCGATAACTTTTTTCATATCCTTTGAATAAAGAAGTCCGTCAGATACTGTAAAATAAGGGTTTGTTTCTGATACTTTTATTTCAGTAACGCTTGGATAAATTATATCTTCATCTGTATTTTCATCTGCCATAATTGTTACATTTGAGGGATTAAATGTTGTTTCTTCGTCTATTTCTGTAAGCTGAGTGTTTACAGATACAGTATGTGAACCTGATGAACCACTTGAAACTGTGGTTACAATGCATACAAGATCCAACCAGTCAAAATACTGCATACTGTCGGGGAGCGTTATGCTTTTAAGATTTCGGCAATATCCAAAGGGTGTGCCGTCAACTCCTACCACGGGTACACCGTTTATTTCAGCAGGAATTTCAACTTCTTCGGCTTCAAGGTTTGAAAAATCGGTAAGAAATGCAAAATCCGCATAAACATTAAATGTAAAATCGCCCTCGGTAACTTTCTTATGTGTAGCTTCAAGGTCAGGCTTTTCAGCGTCTTCTTCCTCACTCTGCTCACTTAAATCCCTGAAGCTTATTGTGTTAAGAGCATTGGCGGTTGGTGTGTAAATGTTTGCAACCGAGCCAATAAGCGTAATTGCGGCTAAAAATGCAGTTAATCTTTTCATAATATTACCTCCGTTATATATTGCTCTACCAACTAAACCTTACTGTCAAATACTCGGCAAGGAATAATTGCGGAGCAATAAGATTAATCTTATTATATCATAAATTTTTTATATAGTCAATAATTTCAAAGGAGAATTTAAATGAAAATTACAGTTTTAATTGAAAACAGCTCCGATTGTGAGCTTGCAAAGGAGCATGGTTTAAGCCTGCTCATTGAAACATCGGATAAAAAAATCCTGCTCGATGCAGGTTGTTCTGAATTATTTGCAAATAACGCAGATAAGCTGAATATCGACCTTTCAGATGTTGATTTTGCTGTTCTCTCCCATGGTCATTACGACCATTCAGGGGGATTTGATGTATTTTTTGAGAGAAACAAAAATGCTGTCCTCTATGCAAGAGCAGGTGCGGACGGTAAATATTACTCCTCTAACGGCGGTATTCACGAAATCGGAGTACCTCAGAAAGTTCTTGATTATACCGACAGAATTGAATATGTATCGGATAACAGACAGATTTTCGAGGGTGTTTATCTCGTTGGTCATAATACTCATGATTTACAGAAAATCGGCGAAAAAGTAAAGCTTTACAAAGGTGAGAACGGTGAAATAGTTCCCGATAATTTTTCTCACGAACAGAGCCTTATTTTTGACACGCCAAAGGGACTTATTATTTTCAATAGCTGTTCTCATGGAACTGTTGCGAATATTATCCGTGAAACTAAAGAATTTTTCGGTAATAAGCCAATTTATGCCTATGTGGGCGGACTTCATATGCTTGGAAAAACTCCCGACGGCAAGGAAATTTGTTCATTCATAGATTTTGAGGTTGATGAGCTTTGCGATTTGATAAAAAAAGAGAAAATCACATATCTCTGCACAGGTCATTGTACTACTCTTGACGGTTATGATAAGGTTAAAGAGCGACTGGGTGACACGGCAGTGAAGCTTGTAACAGGACTTCAATTTGAGTTATAATCTGTTAACTTCGGTTTACAGTATGTGATAAAAATAATAAAAATCAGCAAAATTATTGTGCGGTATGCTATAAAGTATACCGCATTTTTTGTGCATACATACGAAATTTAAGAAAATTTTCAGATACTTTGACTTTTTTGCCCTTTAAAATCACTTAGTTATGTAAGCAATTTAAAGAGGCACTCCCCTGCCCTTAAATAAAATTTCAAAGGAGGCTTTACTATGAAAAAATTATTATCATTAACTCTTACCCTTGCTATGCTGATTTCAGCAGTTTCCTGTAATGAAACAGCTGAAAAGAAGTCAGAGCCGAAAAAAAGCTACACCGCTGAGAAAATGAGCGTTGCGGCTTACAAAAAGGAAGCTTTGCCCTTGCCTGAAAATATGCAAATGGTGTATACAATTATGCCATACAACAACGGCAAAGACTTTCTTATGCTTGGTACAAGCACACGTACACCTGAGATATGGAAAGTCAATGGGGATTTTTCGGAATCTGAGATTATTGAATATCCCGAATTTGATGTTGGAGTGAATTATAATCTTACAGCTACCAATGACGGTACTATTGTGCTTTTTGTATGTCACGCTGATTACGGCGATTTACCGCCTATTCCGCTGTATGAATACCCCAACGAAGAAGAAATGAAAAAATATGACGAAGTGGCTGAATACTCGTTTATGATTAAGACGTATTCACCTGACGGAAAGCTTAAATCAGAAGTTACAGTTGAGGATTTCGGAGTAGTTCCCGATAAATCGGTAAATTTCAAGAACCTATATTCCGATGGTGAAATTGTAATTGCTGAAATCAACGGCGGATTTGAAATGTTCGACATCAACGGAAAATATCTCGGAGAATTCAAAACAGACAAAGGCGAGGTTGACTGCTTCGGGCAGGATAATCAAGGAAATCTTATCTGTGCTTTGAAAAATGAAGTTGATGAAAAAGAAATTCTCACATTCTGCAAGGTTGAAAAAGACGGCAAGCTTACAGAATTAAATAATACCGAATACAATTTCGATGAAACAGTTTACGAAATGCAGGCTACAAGCGGAGAATACAGCCTGCTCCTGCGTACAAATTCACAGTTATACGGTGTAAAATCCGACACACAGGAAATCGTTTCGCTTTTTGATATTTCGACTTCGGGTTATTCTACAAATTATATCGAGGGCTACAGCGTTATGCCTGACGGAAATATTGCTCTTATGCTGAATAATTCAAAGGAATGGAAAGTTGAACTGAAAAAGTTTATTCCCCGAACAGAGGAAGAAATGGCGAATTTAAAGACGATTACTCTTGGTATTGAGGGTGACGGTATGTTTATTGAAGAATATGTAAACGAGTGGAATGACGGCGGAAATGATTTTCTTGTGGAGGTCGTAAAATACAGTGCAGATTATGAAGACAGAGATGCTGTATTTGACCAGCTTCAACAGGATGCAATATCAGGTAATCTCCCAGATATGATGTGCTTTGAATATGATTATGGCGTAATGAACAATGTGGATTTTGTTTCTATGGGCGTCCTTGAAGATTTATATACATTTATGGATAAGGACGATTTATTTACCCGTGACTATTTTATGCCAAGTGTATTGTCATACTTTGAAAATGACGGTGAATTGCCTGTTATTCCGAATCGTGTTGCTCTTATATCGTTTGAAGTTGCAAAAACAAAGTTTGTGGGTGACGGCTCCGACTGGAATCTGGACAAAAAAGTTGAAATGTTAGTAAATCCGCCGATAGAAAGAGAAATAACAAATGACAGCAAATATACAAGAATGTCACTTGGAGTATGGTTCGGAGATTGGATAGATGAGACGGACGGTTCATGTCATTTTACCGATGATTCATTTATCCGCTATCTCAATTTTTGCAACGAGGCTGATGTAATTGAAATAGAGTATGTAGAAAAGACAGAAGCAGAATGGCAGGAATATCTCAATTCTGATGAACGCTATGATGAAATGCGAAGCGATGCTTTAAAATATATTGAGGACAGAGATATAATTTATACTGGAGGAATATCGAGATACGGCAATTATACCGAAATAGCAGAAGGAACATTCGGCGGCGAGCAGATTACAGTTTTGGGAGATATAACATTTGACGGTTTTCATCAGCTTGGTATAACAAAAACTTCTGAAAATAAAGAACTTGCATGGGAATTTATTAAATCTTGTCTGACTGACCAGTATTATATGGATAATATTAATTCAGGACCTTTTCCTGTTACAAAATCGGGATATAAGCTTTACAACGACAATGAAATAAAAAGTTGTAATAGTCAGACATATAGTGGATTTCCAACTGAAGATTTAAATAAATTCTTAGAAGGATATGAGGGATTGATTTATCATATCACACCCTATGATGAAGTGCTTAAAATCGGGAAAATTACTGATGAACACGCAAAAGCTGTTGACACATTATTCAACAAGGCAACAAGAAAAGATAAAATTTTAAGTGCAGGTATAGATACTAAGATGCACGAAATTTACTATGAAGAAATTGAAAAGTTCTTTAATGGCGGTTACACAGCAGAAAAATGTGCTGAGGTTTTACAGGATAGAATAAGCACCTACATCTCCGAGCAATTCACCTGATTGTAATCATCTGTTCACTTCCACCTATAGTGCGGTATTTACCAAACCGCCCCTATATTGTCAAAAAACCCCGATTCTCTCTTGAAATCGGGGTTTTGGATAATATGAATTATACACTTTCAAGAACAAATCGAAGAATAAATTCCGAAAAAAATTCACTATCACATATGCTGATATTTTCATTTTTCAATATTTTAGCCAGTCTTTCATCGGGAATAAGTGCAGTATCGGCAATGTCAAGCATTGAACAGTCAATTGTGGAATCCCCTGCCGCTATAATTCTATCGCAATTGAAATGCTCCGCAAACCGCTTTACACCGTAGCCTTTATTGGAAACAGGCGGAAAATAATACATCTTGCTGCCGAAATAATCAATGGTAAGTTCAGTATTTCCCCTGCACTTCTCAGCCTCAGCAGCAGCGGATTCGCTGTCAAAAAAATGAATGAACAGGAACATATCGTCCACAATTCTCACAGTTTTATAACAGTCTTTTCCGCTGTATTCCTCATAAAGCCTGTTCAGCTCATCTCTGTGCAGATCTGTAAGCTGTTCCGACTCCTTATACCAATTTTCTTCGGGAAATCCGTCTTTCAACAGTACCGCACCATTGCAGGTAAGGGCATATTTCGGAGTACAATCCGCAGGAAACTTTATCCGTTTATATTGCTCCACAGATCTTGTTGTAACAGGTAGCAGAATGATATTTTCATTTTCCGTGACCTTTTTTATA
This sequence comes from Ruminococcus sp., assembly GCA_017437285.1. GTDB lineage: Bacteria > Bacillota > Clostridia > Oscillospirales > Ruminococcaceae > Ruminococcus. The sequence continues at coordinate 87,499 of JAFSBM010000037.1, forward strand.
AGTTCACAGGCAGCAGGAGTAAAAAAACTCTGCTCCTTTCCGTTGAGAATTTCCGCACAAATATCGCATTCACGGCTTATGCGGTGAGAAATCAAAAGAGTATTATCAAGGTCACAGGCAAAAAGTATTTTTTCTTTCATCAATTATCTGCAAGTTTTCGGATTATTCCGCAAGCCTTGTAATTTTCAAGGGGATATTCCTCAACTGCAACTCCTTTCTCTGCGGCAAGCTGATATATATGACCGAGATTTTCCCTGTCGTCAAGGCTGTGAACAAGCACTTTGTCGGGAATTCTCCTCAGCAGTACTCTTGTAGTTTCGCCAATACTCGGCTTTACAAGATTTATATTATCAATTGCCAGATGTTCTGCAATGCGGTAAGTTTCAGCAAGTCCGCTGCCCTCCACCCTGTCTTTATGGCTGCAATCGCAGTTTTCATCAAATCTGAAACAGCTTTCCACCGCATCTATAAAATCATATGTAAGGTCGTATTCCTCAAATTCCTCATAATAAACCGCACCGTGAAAATCATTTTCGCCGATAATATCACTTCGCAGAAATGTGCGGCTGATAAGTCCCGAAACGGTGGAATTCAGGCATGAATTCGGAATGAGGAAATCCTCGGCTGTACCGCATTTTTCTGCAACTCCCGCAGGATCGGAAAGAACGGCAATTCCCGTACTTATTTCAGGGAAATCCGCCATAGCTTCGTTGAGCTGACGCTGAATTGCACCTTTTCCTGTCCAGCCGTCCACAAACTGAATCTGCTCCGCATTATGCTTTGACAGAATAAATTTAATGGCATTTTTATCAATTCCCCTGCCCCTTATAATTGACACGGAATAGTGCGGAACTTCAATTTTATACTTCTTTTCAAGATAACGCTTTATGAGAATTCCCACAGGTGTACCTGCTCTTGCAAGGGAAACAATCACAGGCTTTCCCCCATGGTCAACATAAATTTTATCCGCTGCTATGCCTACAGCTTTTGCCGTAATATCGGCATTTCTGCTGAGTGCGTCCCTGTAAGCGGAGAGATATTTTTCAGAGGGCGGGTATTCTCGTGGCAGCATTTCGCAATAGCTTATTCCGCTTTGTATGAGCCTTTCTCGAATGTCATTTTCAAGGGGTTCAACCTGCCCTGTAATGTCCTTTAAGAGCAGAGTAACGTCCTTTTCTTTATACGTACTTTTCACACTATTTCTCCTTTACCCCATATATGCGGCTTAGAATCTGAACTCTTTCTGCCCACTTATTATGACAATTTTTCTCGTTCATACGTGAACCGCTGTCGCTTTTCATTACTCCGAAATCTTTTTCCTCCCAACCGAGGATTGACTTCATATCCGCATAATCCTCCGCTGTGACTCTGAGGCTGTCATAAATCAATGGCAGCTGTGAGGGATGAATGGCGGTTTTTCCGATGAAGCCGTTTATTCGGTCAAATTCAAGTTCTCTTTTCAAGCCTGCCGCCCATTTATCATTCTTGTCATTTTCAAAATATTCCCACACGGGACCTGATACAACAAACTCCATTGCGAAAACATTAACAATGTCAACGAGAATATCACGGACTACCCCCACATCATAAATAGTCTGACTTACGGAACGCCTTAAACCGTAGAGATTGCAGAAATCATTTCCGCCCACACGGACATTGAGAATATACTCCTTTGCTGATAAAAGCAATTCTCTTATGGCTGTAAGCTGGGAAATTCTCGTTGCTCCGTCTGCGATTGCCGAACTTTCAAGAATGGGCATAGCATAGACGGGCTGTTCACTTCCGCTGCTGATTTTCCGCAGAATATCAATATATTCCCTGCCGTTTGTCATATCAAATTTAGGGAGAATATATCCTGTAAAAACATCGGAATAAGCTTTGAGCTTTTCGCTTAACCTATCGAGATGAATGGGATTTCTCACTCTTATGAAAATAAGGGGAAGTTCCTCTTTTCCCTGTAATTTTTTCAATGTCTTTATGAGTGTATCCTCAGCTTTTTCCAAGGCAGATTCCATAATTGCATCTTCAAGGCATAAAGCTACAGATGTCAGATATTCATAGGAATTATCAAGAATTTTATCGGCAATATTTTCATTTATTGCCGGAGTATAGAGCAATCCCCCAAGCATATAGGGCAGCTGCTCACTATTAATTTTAGTCATTTACAATAATCCTCGTCCTCATTATTAAATCATGTCCCATTTTATGACGTGTATGTTTTCGTTTTCGCAGCTCTCCAAAGCATTTACAAGGCAATTTACACCCTTATCCGACTTGCAGGGGGAATCCGTAATAATCAGCACACTATCATATTTTTTCAGGTCATAAATAAATGTAATCCTCTCATCATCGTAAAGGCTCAGAAGCTCATATCGCCGATGCAGGGGATATTTTTCCTCACGGCTAACAGTTATGGGACTTCGTGTAGTTGAATGGCATCTCACATTATAGCCTGCATTTTCAAATTGTGCGGCAATATAAAGTGCAGGAAACATACATTCCTCCGTACCGAGTACAAGGAGATTTTCGCCATTTTCCCTGTCGATTAAGGACTTAACGCTGTCATATAAATTGCCGCAGGCTTTTGTATAATCACCGCTTGAAATAAGCTTTCTGGAATTAAGTCCCCCCGATATGCATTTCATATCTGTGGAATTTTCCGTTTTTCCGCTGTTATGTGAAAAATAATCACCGTCATTGCAATATTTCTCTGCAATTTCCGTATAACCGCTGTGGTCTGTTTTCACAAGATAGTGTATGCCGATGTTTCGTTCACGGTAATTGTCACGGGACTGCTCGTCCATACCGTTGAGAAGTGAGGCAACTGAAAATTTAACTTTTCCGCCGTATTCCCTGTCAATTATATCCACAATTTTCAGAATTGTATTACCCGTGGTAACCTCGTCCTCAATAAACACAATGCGGTCGATTTCTAAAATTACTTCATCAAGGGAATTTCTGACAAGCTTCTGTTCCGTGGCGTGACTGTGGGATTCCGTGAAATACAGCCATTCCACACCCTCAATATTCTCCCTTGTAGTCTGCATATACAGCGTGTCAAGCTTAGATGCCACCGCCATACCGATAGCCGTTGCAGTTTCCGCAAAGCCGATAAGCAGCAGTTTTTCGTCCTTGTAAGCCTCACAGACAATATCCGCAAGAGCATCTGTCATACCGAAAAAATCCGAGGGTTTCACGGGGATATGCTTTCCCTGTAAGCGATTTACCACAAGATATTTTCGTTTTGTATTATTATCTCTTGCCGCAATTGCCGCAAGTTTTTCTTCCGTATACATAATCCCTATCTCCTTATATCTTTTCATAAGGGACCTCTAAAAAAAACACGTGTTCCGTTTTTTAGAGAACCACATAAATTATTGCTCCGCCAATTATACTTTGCCGATTATTTAATGGCAAAGTGTAGCTGGGGAGCAATACTTTTTAGAAGTAAAAACCGCAATAAATGCAGTTTCTACCCCTTATTGTTTGGTATTAAAACTTACTGAAATCTTCCTGCAAGTTCAGGAAGTCCGGGATCAGTTGTTCCCTGTCCCATAGCGTTGAACTTCCACTCGTTGTTATGTCTGTAAAGTTCACCGAAAATCATTGATGTCATTCCTGCGTAGTTGTCTGTGAGATTGTATCTGCACATTTCAACACCTGTTCTGTCGTCAATGATACGGATAAAGGCATTCTTAATCATTCCGAAATCCTGTTTTCTCTGAACAGCCTGGAATATATTTACAACATCAATGATTCTATCGTAATCAGCAGGTACTGCTGCAAGATCAACCTTTATCTGCTCATCGTCGCCGTCGCCTGCTCCTGTAAGGTTATCGCCCAAATGACGAACTGCATTTGATCTGTGATTTAAATTTCCGTAGTAAATAATATCTGCTTTATTGGCAAGTTTGCCGTTCTGGAGCATAATAGCAGAAGCGTCACAGTCGATCTGTGCAGGCTTAGGAGCAAACAGACCTCTTTTCTGCTGTACCTGATCCCAGCCAAGTCCGATTACTACCTTTGCAAGGCCTGCATTATCCTTTGTTAAGCTGACTTTCTGTCCCTTTTGTAAACTGATTGACATTGTCTATATCCTCCCTGATTTATTCAACATCAATGCCGAAATTGCCGCACAGAGCAGCAAGTCCGCCCTGATAACCGCTTCCGATTGCGTTGAATTTCCACTCGTTGTTGTTTCTGTAAAGTTCGCCGAATACAGCTGCTGTTTCAATTGAGAAATCCTCACCAAGGTCGTATCTGAGAATTTCTTCACCTGTTAATTCATTGTAAATTCTGATATAAGCATTATTTACCTGACCAAAATTCTGTCTTCTTGCGTCAGCGTCATAAATTGTAACGGAAAATGCTATTCTGCTGATATTTGCAGGAATTGCATTGAGATTAATTTTAATCTGCTCATCATCGCCGTCGCCTACACCTGTACGGTTATCGCCGAGATGCTCAACACAGCCTGTGGAATGTTTGAGATTTCCGAAGAAGATAAATTCATTATCTGTAGGGCATTTGCCGTTGTCGCCAAGCATAAATGCTGCTGTATCAAGGTCGAAGCCGCCGCCTGTATCAAAACGGTTTACGTCCCAGCCAAGACCTACCACTACATTTGAAAGTCCGGGATTGTCCTTTGTAATACTTACTTTCTGTCCCTTTTGTAAACTAACTGCCATTGTTATTTCCTCCTTATGCTACCTGAATACCGAAATGACCGCAAAGTGCAGCAAGTCCGCCCTGGAATCCGCTGCCGATTGCGTTGAACTTCCACTCGCCGTTGTGTCTGTAAAGTTCACCGACTACAACAGCTGTTTCAATTGAGAAATCTTCACCGAGGTCGTATCTGATAAGCTCATTGCCTGTTGTTTCATCAACAATTCTGATGAAAGCGTTGCTTACCTGACCGAAATTCTGACGTCTTGATTCAGCGTCGTAAATTGTAACTGCAAATGCAACCTTTTCTACATTAGCAGGAATTGTTGAAAGGTCAACTAAAATCTGCTCGTCATCGCCGTCACCGTCACCGGTAAGGTTATCGCCGAGGTGCTTTACAGAACCGGTTGCATGTTCTGTATTTCCGTAGAAAATGAATTCCTTTTCTGTAGGGCATTTTCCGTTTGCACCAAGCATAAATACAGTTGCGTCAAGGTCAAATGATGTACCTGAATCGAATGCGTTAACGTCCCAGCCAAGACCTACCATAATCTTCTTGAGTCCGGGATTACCCTTTGTGAGGTCAACCTTCTGACCTTTACTTAAATTAATTGGCATAATAAAATTCCCCTTTATAATTATTTTTTACCAGGCATATTGTACTTCTGGTTAAATTCTGTTTTTATCATTTCAAGTCTTGCCTGATCCTCAACACGCTTTTGTCTTGCAATTTCCTGAATCTGCTTTGTTTCCTCGATACCGTTCATAATGGTTCTCCATGTAGTTTCAAGAGTATCCACCTTTATAGAACTTCCCGAAGCAAGTGCAGCTGTAAGTCTTGACTGTTCAGCTGTATTTCTTGCATTTTTAATAAGCAATTCATTTGTCTTTTCATCAAGAGCAGACATAGCCTCAGCCTGCACACGCTGTCTTTTAAGCATAATTGCCTGTGCAAGTGCCTGTTTGAAAACAGGGAGAGTGATGATAAAGGCTGAATTGATTTTTCTTACAAGGTTCATATTGCTGAATTCCATAGTCTTAATCATAGGAATTGACTGCATTGCAACATTTTCCGCTGTACGCAAATCCTGAGTTCTCTGTTCAAGCATAGCAAGTGCTTGCTGTAAACTCTGGATTTCAAACTGGATTGAATTATCACCTGTAAGCTCCATATCGCTCTGTCTTTTGATGATATAATCCTCCAGTTCACGACAGCCCTGCTCACCTGCAAGGATGTATTTTACAAGCTCGTGATAGTACTGTACATTTGCTTCGAACATCTGATTGAGCTTGCGGTTTGACTGCTTGATTTCCTCCTCATACTTTTTAAGCTGAACGTAGATTTTATCAACCTCGCCGCCCATAGTCTGATACTTTTCAACGATTCTGTCAAGCTGTTTTCTGAGATTGCCGAAAATCTTACCCAAAATCCCCGGTTCTTCCTTGATTTCATCAACGTCAAACTTTGACATGATTTTAGCAAGGCTGTTAAGCATAGCACTTGAGTCATCAAGCTGTGACATATTCACGCTGTTGAGAATGACATCAGATGCCTTTGAAATTTCCTCCGCTGCCTCGTGACCGAATGAAACGATTGATTCAAGATTGTCAAGTTCAATTGTGCTTACAATCGTGTCAACCTCCTGAGAATTCACAAGCTGAGTATTCAACTGCTGTCTGTCGGCAACAATATCGTACTGCTTGACTTCCTCAACGACAACCGGAGCCGCCTGCACTGCTTCCTGTACAGGTTCAGCAGGTGCAGTAGGTACGCTTTTGAAGTTTAATCCCATATTCATATACCTCTCTTAAAGATTTTTTCACGCCATGACTGACGTGTATTTGATGAAACCGTGCGAAAATCAGGAATTCTTAAATCATAGATGTAAGTTCCCGCCTGATGTTCGTCCGGAATATCACTATTGTAAAAATTCTCGACTGTTCTGTACCCTGTAGGAACAAAAAATAATACATCAAAGCCGATAAGACTGAGAAAAGCCATGAGGATCGAATCCTCAAGGGAAATAATTTTTTCTCCTGTGTTTATATATATAATTTTTGGATTTGTCTTTGTAAAGTCGAAATTCTGAATCATTCTTGTGAGTTGAATGTTCATTGTAAGTGCAACGGCAATTATAGCATATTCTGCACCATTTTCAAAAGTACCCTTGATAAGCTTTCTGTCAATTAAAGCCTGCAGCTTATCAAGTATGTGGTTTTGCATACTCTCTCTCAGAAATCCGTAGGTATAGCATTGATGAGAACGAATTTTTTCTCTCTGTAATTTGCCGTCTTTGAGAAATCCAGCCGCAATGCTTTTCATCTGATTCAATGCAGCGGAATTGATTAACGGGCCGTTTTTCACCACGAATGTTTCGGGAGTTATAAATGATTTTATCAGCGACCAGTATTGTGGAACCTGTCCGTCCTTTACGCCCGATACCTTTGCAAAAATAACGGGCATTACTACGGATTTATCGGTTGTGAGGAAATTCGGGCGATATTTAAGCTCCTGATTCCACAGTATTCCGATTTCTTCATACATAGTGCTGAGCATAACCGTTGAAGCGGTTTCGTGCTGCATAGCCCTGTACATTCCCGAATCCTGATACATAAGGGTATCAAGTTCACGTTCAGCGTGATAGGCAACTGTACCAATCCGCACCGTTGCGTTTTCATTGGGGAATTCGCTGATTTCAATGGAGTCATCGCAGTTTATCTCATACAGCAGTTCATCTTCAAGCTGACACTTTATCGCTTTGTTGGGATTGAGAATAACCACATCAACAGGAAGTCTTGCCATAAATCTGTAAAAAGGAATTTCCTTTTTATTCTGAATTCCGCCGAATACAACAAGGCATGGAGCCATAGGAATTCTGCGATTGCCGAAAAGCTTTGACTGATACCGTCTGAACCAGCAGATGAGATATACAGCCATATTTGTAAGCCTTGAAAGATTCATACCCTCAGCTTTTGACTCCTGCAAAAGAATGTCAATAAAAGTTTTGCGAATAACTGCAATAAGCTGAGAATCGCCGTTATAGCCGATTTTTGCGGATAAATCCCCAAGCATCTGGTCAGCGGTCTGATAATTCCCCCTGTGTATAGCGGAAATTTCATCGGGTGTAGGCGGAGCAAGTCCATTTTCAACCACCGCAAAACCTCTGTCGGATTTTTTCAATTCTGAACTGAACTGAATAAGGCTGTTCTGATAGTTGAACTTATCCTCAACGCCGTTGATTCGCATAAAGCAATTGTAGAAAAATCGCTCATCAGTTCCACGCTCACCAGCAGGTTTCAGCACATCGGCAGGAAAAACTCCGCTTATCCATGCATTTGTGCAGTTGGTAAGCTTTGGTGCTGCACCGTAAAGCCTTTCAACGCTGTCCTCTTTCTGCTTTCTGTTTCGCAATGAAGCAATGGAATAACCCTGCGGAAACGAGGTCATACCGCTGCTTTCGTACTTATCCGAAAGCTTTGACTGCGGATCGAGGGCAAGATAATTATTATCGCCGTTGTAATGCAGCATAACTATATCACAGCCTGCACGGGAAAGCACAGAAAGCAATATAAGCTCATAATTTGAGGGTTCACCCTCGTAAAGGATTTTCGGTGCAAAGTTGTCGGACAGCTTATTGACTATCCGTTCAAATTTATAGTAAAGCCAGCACATAAGCTTAATATACGCATTTTTCAGCATATTTGCATTTTTGCCTGTTTTACGCAAATCGTCAAGTGCATCGTATATAGCTATGGCTGTTGTTTCTCTTTGTGAAACGGACATTCTGGGAAGCCATCTTTTCAAGGCATCCCCGATAAATCCCACGCTCAACTGAAACTCATCGCCGAGGATTTCATTATAATATGAAAGATTATTGGGGTCGGGATTATTTATTTTTCCCTCCACCACAACTCCCTCGGTTAAAGCACAGGTATAATATTTCAGTATAAATTTATCAATTTCATCATTGTAACCGCATATTCTGCAAAAATACACACAGGGAACATTTCTCTTTGCCGGCTCTATAAAATAATCATCAAGCCGATAGATTTTACTTCGTTCAAGCATAAAATTCACCCTTTGCGTTTGTTGAGTGCGTATCCCATTCCTGCTCCTGTAATTCCGCCTATAATATGAGTGAGATTTGAAATATTGTCGTTGACAAAAATCCCCTCAAAAATCTGCTGACCTATGTATATAACCGTAACAAGGATAAAAGTCATTGGAATTTCCCCTTCCTTTATGCTTACAAAGGAAGAAAGAAGTATCAGAGCAAAAACAACTCCGCTTGCTCCGAGGAGCATAGTATGGGGGAAAAACATAAAATGGATAATTCCCGTTATGAGAGCTGTTGAAAGGATAACAGCAAGAATATTGCGAAAGCCGTATTTTTCTTCAAGCAATGGCCCGATGACAAGAATAAGCATAATATTTCCGATAAAATGCTGCCAGCCCGAATGACCGAAAATATGACCGATAAATCTGATATAAGTCAGAGGATTAAGCATTGAGGAGCGATATACGCTGAATAGCAGTCGGTTAGCAAGACCGCCTGTTATGGTGTTTAATATCAATGCTGCGAAACAAATCAATGTAAATCCGAGAATTACAGGAGAATTAAAAGAAATTTTGAAGCGTTTTTCTTTACCGTTCATTATTATCACCTCAGATACTGATTTATTAATATCATTAATACACCTTATATATTATACCACGTTTAACATTTAATGTCAATAACTTATAGTATTTTTGTTGCAAATTATAGTGTTTTTATTGCACATTGCCCATTTTTGGCATAATCTTTTACTGATGATTTAAGGGCATCTCTAAAAACCCCTTTTGAGAAAAAACAGCTATGCACGTTATCTGCTTCGTCAGCGACAGCACGCCTTCGGAAGGTTTCCTTGCAGCTGTCATACCTATCTGTTTTTTCTTTAATCAAACGAGTTTAGAGATACCCTTAATTTTCCAAAGGTCACCACTTGTACCATATTTCGCTATTTCTGAGCTATTGTTGTTAGTTTTATTTCAATTCAACTCCCCCTTACTGATAAACAAATAATGGCATATCATTACATTGTCATTATTAGTACAAGCTTTCATTTCACTTTTTTGACTGTCTAAGTGCGGTATTTCTATAATACCGTACCGCTTGGTTTTTGTTTAATAATTTTTTATTTATTTGTTTAATAATTTTTTTATTTTTTTCTATTGACATTTGTATTTTTTTGTGTTATAATATTATACGTGATATGCCGCTGTGGTGGAATAGGCAGACACAAGGGACTTAAAATCCCTCGGAGTAACATCCGTACCGGTTCAAGTCCGGTCAGCGGCACTTATAGTAAGATTAAAGTACGAGAGCAATCTTGTGCTTTTTTACTTTTTATACGCAAATCTGATTTATACTGCATTTCAGCAATATAAAATTTCATGATAGTAAAAAACACCCCTCGATTTTCAGTTAAATCGAGGGGTGTTAAGTATTGCTGTACCAATTGCAAGATAAGAAGCGAAAATGCTCCACGCAAGATATGGAAGATTTAATAATCCTGCTTTTTTTCTTATATGGTAAAATTTCAAAACCATAATTCCTACAAGAACAGCAAGTATTGCAGCTGTAATTGCTGCTGCCGTGAACTTTTCAAATCTGAAAAAAATTATACTCCATGAAAAATTGACAGCAAGCTGCATGAAATATACTTTAAGTGCAGATTGGCTTTTGTAATCATCATTACGGTAAATCATATATGAAGAAATTCCCATAATCGCATACAAAACAGTCCATACTACAGGAAATACCCAAGACGGAGGCGAAAACGGCGGACGCTGTATTTCAGCATACAGACTGCCGAATCCTCCTGCAAATAAAGCTGATAACGCTCCCACAAGTTCAGCAAAAACAATAGAAATTATCAGTTCCGTAACATTGAATTTTTTCATAAACCACACCCACCATTAATAATATTGCTCCATAATTAATGAAGTAATACATTTTATGGTGGATTAACAGAAAATATTACTTAAGGGCATCTCTAAAAACCCCCTTTGAGAAATTCACATAAATCAAAAACTCCGCTGACAGATTTCTTTATCAACGGAGTTTTAGTAATATTAAAAGGTATTGCTTTGCGAAGATTATTGAGCAACTAAAAGCTCACGGATTTTACAAAAATCAAAAACATCAATGATACCGTCAGCACATAAATCTGCTGATTTCCAGTCGGTGAGAGTTGCATCTGGCACATTCAGCAGCCATTTCTGAAGCATTACTGCATCAGCAACACTGAAGCTTCCGTCCTTGTTTACATCGCCTATTACAGCAGCTGCACCTACAAATTCGCCGTATATCTTCATTTCTGCAATATTACAGCAGTAGACATTGTCTTTGTTCCATATATTCTGCGGCTCACCGTCGGGAACAATATAGCGGACATATCTTGCAGTTGTATCACCGCTGAAATCTTTGATATACTGCATTGCAAAGCCTGGTTGTTTAGAAATTGTATGAATTGTTGTCCAGTTTTTGCCGTCCTGTGAAATCTGGAACATAGAGTCGGGACAACGGTATTCATAACCCTTTCTTGGTGTATATCCAATAGCTGTTATGTTGTATAAACCGCCTAAATCCGCCTGAACATAGCCATTTCCGACACCGTCAAAATATGTTGTTGCATCACCATCAAATGCTTTTGAATAGTCATTGGCTGAGTTGTTCCAAGATTCGCTGCCGCTTGTTTTTACAGGCTTGATTTCTGTCATAACTGCCGCAGTATTTGGTGTGCCATAAAGCTCAATTTCAGCTATATTACAGCAATAAACGCTGTCCTCGTTCCATTGGTTAGTCGGGGCACCGTCGGGAACGATATAACGCACATATCTTGCTGATGTTCCTTTTACACTTGTTATATACTGCATACCGCTGCTCGGTTTGTTTGCTATGGTATATACAGTATCCCAGCTTTTTCCGTCCTGTGAAATCTGGAACATAGAGTCAGGACAACGCTGTTCATAGCCGCTTCTCGGAGCATATCCGATAGCGGAAATATCATAAACAGAGCCTAAATCTACCTGAACATATCCGTTTCCAACACCGTCAAAATAAGTAGATGTTTTACCGTCAAATGCCTTGTAGCAGTCATTTTCGGAATTATTCCACGGATTGCTGCCGCTTATCATATCATTTGTGATACTGATTTTATTTTCAAGAGCCTTACCGCCGCTTACACCGTCAATAATAAATGTTGAAATGGAATTTGCAGGAAGTGACACGCTAAGGCTTCCGTTGCTTGTCTTTGCTGTTCCTGCATTTGACCAGTTTTCAGTTGCACTTGTACGGATAATCTGTGCTGTTTCGCCTGTTGTGTCAAAGCCTGAAAGGTCAAAATACATATCCTTTGCACTGCCGGAAGTGTTGTACGCAACAATTACAAGCTGCTGATTTTCCTTATCATAAGCCGCAAGAGTTGTACGTGATGATTTGAGCATTGTCATTCCCGGGCGGATATAACGGGTATACTGTCCGAAACCGTAATATTTCTTCGTGAGGATAATTTTGTTGTTATCGTGGTCAGCTACGGCAGTTCCCCAAAATCCGCCATTTACATCAACCATACCTTTATCCTTGTTGCCGTTGTAGCCCTCTTTGGAAATGTGATTATCAATTACCTGCCACATAATCCATGCAGTAGAATTAAGCTCGTTCATATCAAGGGCAATTCGGTCAGCAAGCCACAACGCAGATCCCATTTCTCCTGCATTTGTACCTGCTGTACTGCCGCCGTCAACTTCGCTCATCCAAAGGTTTTTCCCCTCTTTTAAGGCTAACTCTTTCAATTCTGAACGCTTGCTTCCGCTATATGAGTGAGTGTCAATTCGTCCTATTGCATTTTTTGCATCGGCAGAAAGTTTATTATATGACGAAATCTGAACATCAATAGAGGTTTCATCGCTGCCGCTGAGAATAACGTCACCGAGGCCTCTTTTATCCATGGATTTTTGAAGTTCAAGGATAATGTTTGACTCCGAAGCACCTTGGTCAAAGTGGCAGCCTTCCTGTTTGTTGCTGTATGCAGACCAGAAATTCGTATATGGCTCATTCAGCGGAGTTACACTCTGAATGTCCACGCCCCATTCCTTTTCATAGTGGAGGCACACCTCAGCGAGATATTCAGCAAAATCATCGTAATAATCATCTTTAAGATTGTTCTTATTCGGGTCTTTTCCGCCGCTGCTGCATCCGCTGTTTGTCATGTAATATGGCGGCGAGTTGGAAAACATTTCAACTATCATGTCATCCCCTGCTGCCTCAATGGATTTCATAAGTACATTTCTCTGATTGTGGTCAGCACTCCAGTCATATGTGACATTGCCGTTGTTGTATTTGGTATACCCAGGCATATTTGAATCAGTTCGGGTGATATGAGTATGCGTTGGATCGTCACCGCCTCCGATGTTGAAACGGGCAATATTAAGCCTCAGACCGTCATCGCCATAGAACAAGTCAGCAGCCTGCTGAGAAAGGGAATCTGAATAGCCGATACGGTTTGCCCACCAGCAGAGAGATGTTCCCCAACCCTCAAATACACCGTCGTTGATTTCGTACACGTTGTAGGGTGATACCACTACGTTTTCTGCCGCCTGTGCAATGTCAGCTGGGAGATTGCAGGCAATAGAGCCTGTAATAGCCACTGCAAGCATAAGGGCAATTGGTTTTGATTTGTTTTTCATGGTTTAATTCCTCCTGAAAATAAATTATTCCCAAAATATTTATCTCATTATTATCCTATCTGTTATTTTATCATACTTTGTTCAAAATTTCAAGGTTTTCCACAGATTTTTAGTAGATAGTTTATATTCTTCGTTTGTTTTTTTAATTTCTTTAAGAACATCATTACAATTTTTCTATTTTATTTAAGGGCATCTCTAAAAACCCCTTTTGAGAAAAAGCAGTTACACACGGCATCTACTGAGTCAACCTCCCTTAGAGTATGGAGGTTGACTTGTATATGCCATACATAACTGCTTTTTCTTATAAGGGAACCTCTAAAAACCTCCCTCACGGTTGAATTTCTATGACAAACATCATTTACTGCGTTGCCAAACCTTGCTTAGTTTTCTTAATATGCTTGCCAAAAGCGGCATAAGCCTGCTTATAAATATAGATGTTATTACAGCCAATAATGCAAGTTCACCCAAAATATGATATGTAGGTCTGAATATCGCAAAACAACACATCAACAAAATAAGTGCAGTTCCCGCATAGGTTGAAAAAGGATTGTATCTGAATGGAACAAACCTGCGTGAATCTATAATTCTTATAATAAAACAAAGGAAATAACTCAGGAAAGTTGCAAGTGCAGCTCCTTGAATGTCAAAAATCGGTATTAACAAATAATTCAGTAAAATATTCAGAATAAATGCTGCCAATATGGTTATAAACGCATTTTTTGTGTGATTTGTTGCCGTGTATATGCTTGCAAGAAATAAATCAAGGCAGGTGAATAATGCTGCTGCTATGAGCAAAGGAGTGTAAATATATGATTTGCTGTATTCGGGATAAACAGAATAATTAATCAATAGTGCAGATACAGGTTTTACTATTAAAATAAGTGCTGCCGAACCAATAAAAAGTACAGATTCGTATGCACCATAAACTTTTTCATAGAAAACATTTCTGTCTTTTGATTCGTTTTCAGTTATGGCTGACATATTCCATGCCTGAAAAAATATGGTGGAAAGCATAGATATAAGATTAGGTACTTTTACTGCCGCAGCATATATGCCTGCATCTCCCTCCCCTTTCATACCGCCAATAAATAATTGGTCTGAAAATCCCGTAAATGTCCATATAACCGTTGTGGGAATCAATGGTATGCAAAAACGCAGCATAGATTTTCCAAGTGAAAAACTGAATGAATTGACATTGAAAAATCTTTTCAGACCTGCTGAAAAAAACAGGAAAATCGCCGAGCATAAATCTGAGAGTATGTTTGAAATCATAAATCCTTTTACGCCAAGTCCGAGGTGACTGATAAATAAAATATTGAATAACAGAAGCATCAATGTAGTGAGAATTCCGTCAAATGAAAACAGCTTGACCATTTCTCTTGCTCTTACAAACTGCGAAAATTCTGCTCGCAACGCTGAACAGAAGATATATATAATCAAAAGCAGACCGTAACTGCGTAATGAAGAAAAAACAGGAATAAATCGCAGCAATGGCACAACTGCCGCCATAAGCATTAACCCTGAAAGAGATATAATTGATGTTGTTGTAAATATTTTTTTCTTGTCATATTTGTTATCAAGACCGTAGCGAATTATTGCTTCACCTAATGAAAAGGTAAATACAGGTATAAGAAATAATGCCAGTGTTTCCAACAGAGATTTTGCGAACAGCTGTGACGGACTTATATGTTTAGTATACAGATTATTCAGAAAAAGTGAAATTACTTTTGAAGAAAAGCTACCGATTGTAAATATAATAGTGTTAAAGGCGAGATTTTTGTATTTATTCATATTATCTGATAAGCTCCAATGGTATTAAAGACGAATCAAAGAGAACTTCTGAATGATTATCAAGGATAAGCTTGTGTTCAATAATCTCATCTGTCTGCTTGTTATATGTATCCTTGTATATTTTTGAAATTCTGAAATATGTGCCGTTTTCGCAACTGAAATGATGATCCTCCTCGGAAATTTCATATCTGTTCGGAAATGGTTTTTGACTTCTTATTTCACAGTAAAGGTTTTCATCGTCACACCATGCAAGAAGCTGGATATTTTCTGTAGTATCGTTTCTGAAACGGTAATCCTCATAATTATAATTGACCGATGTACCTGCGCTCAATGGTATACGAATACCATTTTCATCGGGAGCAAGTGCATCTGAATGTATATTAAATTCTGTTACTGTAAGAGGACTTTGAATTACAGCTCTGTTTATGGTATTTGCAAGATTGCATAAACCACCGCCAAGACCTTTTGTCAGCTTACCAAGTATGATAACTCGTCCTTCTTTATAACCCTTTGCAGCAGAGGTTTTGCCGACTCTGTTCCAGAATGAGAAAGTTTCCCCGGGACGTATTACGATACCATTTATGGATTTGCAGGCGAGTTGAATATTTTTTGCTTTATTCAGCTGCGTTACAGGATCAATTCCTTTTCCTTTCTTTATAAGGTGAGAGCTGCATGAGGATATAAGACATGGAAGTTTCCTTTTGCTTCTGGATTTTGCAAATATTTCGTCTGAAATCATGTTTTTAATATGTCTTATTAAGATGTTTTTTCTCACGGAAATTGCATAAGTTAAAGGGCTGATTTCGCAGAAAAGTTTTCTCTTTTTTTTCGGAGTTTCTTTTTCAGATGTTTCTTTAATAATTGCACAACCAAATCTGTTATTATATCGCTTATCACGCTTGAACAGAACCAGCAATGCCATTTCAATATATCTTTTGAAACCAATCCATTTCTCGTTGGGAGCAGATATATAGTGAACGAGTATTGACGGTATATCACATCTGTTGGCACCGATAATGTCAACAAACATCTGGTCGCCTATAACAACTGTTTCCTTTTCAGATGTTCCAAGTATACTCAATGCTTTTTTGTAACCATGCGAAGCTGGTTTTTCTGCGTCACAAACATAAGGTGTATTTATATTTTTTACAAATCTGCTCACTCGTTCTTCATCATTGTTGGAAAGTAGAACTGTTTTCAACCCTATACTATGAATTTTTTTAAATAGATGTATAACCCTAGAAGAAGCGTCATCTCCGTGATGCACAAGAGTATTATCTATATCGAATATCAGTCCACGTATACCAATGTTATGAAGTTTTTTATAATCAATGTCAAATACGCTTTTCGCATATTCATAAGGATAAAAGTTCTTAAACATATACAGGCTCCTTCATATAATTACATATTTTCTCTATCTGCCGGCAGAAATCATTTCCAAAAGTATTGTCAAAAAATGCACTGCCAATAGTATATCCCCATGGCAATTGTCTCTTTATTTCATCAAGACGTTGAAAACTGTCTATACTTCCTGCGATACATACAGGGACATTGACCTCACTTAAAAATTTTTTTATAAGCTCATTGCTGTCCCCCGTATATCTGTATGCAAGCAAATCTATGCCGAAAACTCCTTTTTCAATATAGCTTTTTGCTTGTTTTATCATATCATCAATGCTGCCGTCCAATACAGAAGGTCTGTCATATACATCTCCGACAAACGGCATATACTTTATACCATTTTCCTTACAAAGCAGATTGACAGAATCATAAAACACGGTTCCCATAAGAATATCGCATCCACACTCAACCGCCATTTTAGCACCCTCAAGGCATTTTTCTTCTGTGTATGCTACAACTTCCAGAACTGCTTTTTTGTTATGTAGTTTTATCTGTCTGTATAATTTCTTCATTTTAACCAGTGGAATACCCTCATCTTTTATTCCCCAGTATTCGGCTGATGAGTTCTTACAAATATCAAATAATTCTAAAGCATTTTCAGCCGTTTTATCATTATATGTAAGCATAACTATCAGTAACGGATTTCTTTTCATATAAACCTACCTGTCATATTTATTATTGTCAAATATGGAATTCTGCCTGTATTCCGTTTTGGGAGAACATAATATTTTTTTTGCATATTGACGCTTTTATTATATCACTTTATTGCAGAAAAGTCAATAAAAAATACAATGTGGGTTTACAATATTTATAAAACGAACAATACAATTTGCGATGTAATTTATTAACGAATTAATAAACCTTTTTAAAATGTATTGCCTTTTGAATGTTGGTATGATATAATAAAAGAAATACTATTATTATTGAGGGCGATACAATGAAAAAAAGAAAATTATTCTGCGAAATTTCACCACTATGCTATAAGATATCCCATAAAAAAGAGTGCTTGCTCCACGATGTTAAGGATATTATGAAAAATGAAAAAATAGCAACAGAAAAAAATACAGTTCCTCTGCCTGTAATTCTGAAAAGTCATAGTTCAAAAATGCTTCGTAATCTTTGCGGCGTTGATATGCAGCTGCAGGAAAACAAAAAAACAAATCTTCGTCTTGCAGGAAGAAAAATCAATGGAATTGTCATAAATCCGGGAGAAACTTTTTCGTTTTGGAAACTTGTTGGTGAGCCAAACAAGAAAAACGGATACCTTGACGGACTTGTTATTCAAGGCGGAAAAGTTGCAAGTGGAGTTGGCGGCGGCTTGTGTCAGCTTGCTAACCTTATTCACTGGATGATTTTAAACAGCCCTCTTGAAGTAACAGAAATGCATCATCACAGCGACGCACTTTTTCCTGATAATGGCAGACGTGTTCCATTTGGAACAGGTACAAGTGTTTCATATAAAAATCAAGACTACAGATTTAAGAATACAACAAAAAATCCTGTTCAGCTGATGATATGGCAGGACGATAATGAGCTTTTCGGTGAACTTCGTTCTACAGAATCGCTGCCATACACCTATCGAATTATTGAAGAAAATAATGGTTTTGTTGAAGAAAACGGGATTTTTTATCGTGTCAGTCAGGTTTACAGAATTACTTTTGATAGAGTAAATAGAATTGTTCATCGTGATATTGTCCTCAATAATCATTCAAGGGTTCTATATGATTATTCGCTTATTCCCGAAGAACAAATTATCACCCCAGGTTTACGCAGGCTTACATATAATGGGGATTTTTAGAGATGCCATTACTTATGAATAATCTGAACAACTCTTTTCTTGTTTGGGGTATAAATAAGCCGTTTGTGATTGTTAGTCACAAACGGCTTTGTAATATTATTCGGTTCGTCTTATACTGTGCTATTTTATCAAAGAAATTCAGCTATATGGGAGATTTTAACGGTTCCTTATGTATTTCTGCACCAGCTCATACATATTAACAATAGTGGTAGGCTTCCCGTTGCTTATTTCATATTGTCCGCTGGAATATCTGACCATAGTATTAAAATAATATCCATCAAAAATTATATAATCATCATCTTCTTCAATAAAATAACTATCGTAATCCAGCTCCATTACTTTAAGATAATCTTCTTCTGTTATATCAACAACAATCGGTTCGGTGTCTTTTCTTTCTTCGTAATAATACATCTTGTATTTATCGCCTTCACAGTATATCTTCATGTTATTCATTTCGCCTGCATAACCGCCTGCTTGAGTTACGCTGACTAAAATAGGTTCGCCACGACTCATTACATATTCCACATATTTATTTTTCATCAGACATAAATCAAATACATCAAGTTTGCAGTCAAAATTAAAATCAGCCTGAGCACCATTCTGAATTTCAACGTCAGCTGAGCCGAGAAGCCACTTCTGTAATGTTACTACATCAGCAACACTAAAAGAGTCGTCACCGTTTATATTTCCTGATACTCTGAGCTTTGTTCTGAATATAAGATCCATTGATTCGTTGTTGTAATATATAACTTCGGGCTTATCTTTACAGATGAATTCAAAAGAATCTGCATATTTATAGTGATGTGCCAACTTATTGTTTTCTATAATGTGATTATTGGAATCGATTAAACAGAATGCATTTGTGAAAATCATATCATCAGGTTCATCGGGATTTTTTTCATAGATATATGTACTGAATGAAAATTTATGATATTTCAATACTTCATCGGGAATTAACTCGCCTGTATCCTTGTCATATATAATAACTCTTGTTGCACCGTCGGGAACAACAGGTTCGGGATTTGTTTTATAACTTAGATAGCAGTTTAAAGTAACGTGTTTATCTTCTTCGGATGTGACTTCAAATCCTTCAAAATCATAGTATCCGTCTTCTGTTCTTATATCGAAAGAATAACTGCAATTTGGATCGTAGGCTCTGGTTGAATTAATAACGCAGGGATTGGAGTCAATCGGAAATAGTTCACTGAGACAAGGCTCATCGGGACTATGTTGTATCGTATTTTTCAGAAATGATGAGTTTTCGGGAACGTCAATGAGCTCCCCTGTAGCTTTGTCTATAAATGATATAATAGTACTTCCGCTTGAGCAGTCAACAATTTCAGAACAGTTGTTTTTTATGTTATATCTTCCCTTTGTTATATCAAAAGACGCTTCATCTGACCAATGCCTGCCCACCGACCATTCCACATCAACCAGACCGTCTTTTATCGGCTCGTATACTATAACAGAAGAAGAACTCTGTCCGCCAGCAAGTTCCACCTTTGACCGTAGATTAAATCCATTACAATCGGATTCCATAAGATATTCAATTTCACCGTCGCCGTTCTGCTCCATTTCCAGAGAAGCTCCCGTGCTTGCGTTCACATATGCACAATATGCAATATACGGGGTGTGAGTATAAGGATTTGAATAAACACAGGCAGCACTGGAAGCAAGCGTAGATTCATGACTGTAGCTTTTAAGCCAATTATACTCAACAGGGCAGTCGGGAAGCCAGTTGTAAATATCAGTTTGTTCAATGAAACCGCTTGGATTTTCAAAGGTGAATGTATCAATTATCTTTTTCTTATAACCTGCACCAAGGTCTTCTATCCATTCTACCGTCAGGTCATGCCCCTCAAGTACACGGAACATCTGAACTTTAAAGACATACTGAACTTCACTTTTTGCATAATTTTCGAAAAAGCTGTAATCGTCCGTAGGAACGCCTAATTTATTGCATAATTCTTCATATTCTGCAAGTGCTTCATCATCATTCGGGTCAGGCTGTTCGGGAATTTCAAGTTCAAATACCGCAGCACTTGTACAAGCAGGAGTGTTAATCATTGCCATACTGCCTGAATAAGATGTTATGAATTTATCTGTTTCATCAGAACGCATTGGCTTTACAAGACAAATGAAATTATCCTCTACGTGAGTTTTTCCGTAGGTGTTATAGAATTCCAATGCATCAACAAAATTCATTGGCGTCCATTGGGGCAGTATGCCAATTTCCGATTCCATTGAGGGCTGTTCAGATGCAAGTACGGGCTGTTTGACCATAACCTCATTATTGGCGGATAACGGAGCAATTGCGGCTAAGGCTGCAATAACAGCTGCAACTCTTTTAAATTTCATATAATTCACCTTCCTGATAATATATTTGCAGATATACTGCTATATTCATATTATACATTACACTTCTTAAAATGTCAATATAAATACTAAAATTTAACAAAAATTGTGTCCTAAAGTTTTTTGATAAGCTAAAAACACATTTTATGGTGGCTGACCGAAAAATATTAGGGCATCTCTAAAAACTCGTTTGATTAAAGAAAAAGCAGATAGATATGTCAGTTACAAGGAAACCTTTCCAAGGTGTGCTATCACACTCCAAGGAAAGGTGACACCGGTAGATGACGTGCATAGCTGTTTTTTCTCAAAAGGGGTTTTTAGAGATGCCCCTTACTTAATCAGCGGTGTGACATTGTTGAATACAGCATAGAATTTTACCGGAATATGCTTGTCTATATGACACTTTCCGAAAAACCATTTTTCATAATCGCAAGCTTTTGTGATTTCCTCAAATAATGCGTGAACTTCAATTCTCTGGAAAACATCAACTCCAAGGCAATCCTTTACTGATGCAGGAGGTTCGTGAGTTATGACAAAGTCTACCGCATGATTGTTTAATTCAAGATTTCTTACAGCTTCCATTATTTCTTCATGGGTAGGCTGTTCACGTTCCCACCAGTCACCGTCAAATCTGAATTCTATATCCTGACTATGACCGCCGCCAAATGTGAAAATCTTCTTTCCCTCAATGGTAAAAACCTGACCTCTCATCAAGTGAATGAGATTTGGAGCTATAACTCTTGCCATTCCTCCATTCCAGATGCTTTCGGGATATTTTTCAAGCAAATCAAAATTTTCATGACAGCCGTCAATAAAACAAATCGTGTATTCAAGGGACATAAGTTTTTTTAAAATGGCATTTTCCCTTTTTGAACCGTCCCATATAAAACCAAAATCTCCGCAAATTATCAGGGTATCCCCTGCACCAAGTTTTTTAAACTGCGGGTCTTTGAAGCGTGAAAAATCTCCGTGTGTATCTCCTGTTACATAAATCATTTTTTCGCCCTCCGTTCTTTTTATACCAATCCCTAAAATGTTAGCAGACAAAGATGATGAGCAGAAATGATGTATGTCAAGGCGGACGACGAAAGCATACTGTCTGTATGGTGAGGAAGTCCAACGACGACAGACAGTTTTTATGCCATTAGATTTGTCTACTGTTGTTTTAGGGATTGGTATTAATAAGTGCATCTCTAAAAAAGTTTAATTAGGACGTACAGTCGCACAACAAAGGAAGTTATCGGTGCAAATGAGTACAAAGCCGCTTTTTCTCAATAAATTTTTAGAAATGCTTGTAATTAAATTATACCATACTAAATCGTAAAAATCAAGAGAAAAAATAAGGGCATCTCTAAAAACCCCTTTTGAGAAAAAACAGCTATGCACGACATCTGCTGCGTCAACCTCCCTCGGAGTGCGGCAGCACGC
>JAFSBM010000038.1 GCA_017437285.1 Ruminococcus sp.
GCTTATGAGCTTGCAACACTTACAGGTGGTATAGCTGTAACAGGTTATGTCGCAAATGAAAATACTGAGGTTATGACGGCTGAGGTTGAGAGTGTTGAGGTTTATGCGAAGGATGAGGAAGAAACTGAAGTAGTAAATGATGATATTAATGAAAGTCTTGTTACTATTCTTGGTGAGGGAAACAATGCAGCATACCCTGTTATTACTTCTGATGGATTAGTTTCTATTAAGTTGGATGCAATATTAATAAGAGATTCATCAACTGATACGGATATGGATAGTATTACTGACTGGAAGGAAGTTAATACTGACCTAATTGAAGAATTACATCCTTCTAAATCCAGCGTTGGAACTTTGAGATACACTGATTTACCGACACTTGGTGAATGCTTAAGTAAGTTTTCTGAATATGGCTATGCTTATGTAGCAGAAGGTTTTAATCAGATTATGAGCAGTGAGCCTATGAATGTAGCTCTTAAATACCCAATTTTGCCGATTAATTCTAATCCTGTTGATGCTGATGGGGATAATGATGGTATTCCAGATGAATTTGATTTGAACGGTGTGTGCAATATGGGGTGGAATGATATTAATCTAACGAAGATTGACTTGTGTTATGACAAAAGATTCGATATAGTTAAGATTTTTAACGGTGAAAATTATTTGAATGTTAAAACAAGTAATTTTGCCATATATAATTTACCTGATATGGAATCAAAGGTGTTATGTCAGTATAATGACATAAAAAAAGATAATGAAAAGCTTAATGTAACTAGTGTTATTGTAAAGGGAGATACATATTGGTTGAAAATAAAACTACATAATGGATTAGCAGGCTATGTGTTAATTGATAACATTTATATTGAAAACACATGGACGTTAGAACCAAATAGCTGGCTCTATATGTTTAGAGATAATAAAATAGCAAAAAATTTATCTGCAAATTATGGATATTATCCTAGTAGAAGCATACACGATGGTATTGATATTGTTGATGATAAAGGAAAAGCATATTTAGATAAATATCCGATATATTCTGTTACATATGGAACAGTAGTGTTTGCAAGTGAAGATACTCCTAGTGAAAGTGCGGGATATTATGTAGTTGTTCGAACTGACAATGGGTACACCGTGCGTTACTTGCATATGAGATACAAACCGTTTGTAAAAACGAATGACAGAGTAACGCCATATACCATGCTTGGTATTTTGGGTAGAACAGGAAGATGTAGCCCTTTGCCTCACAATAATGAAGCATGTAAAACGCTTGCTACATATGATCTAACGCAAGATGAAACAGAGGCATTTTATGAATTTTGTGATAATCATGACAGATGTTCTCGTGTTGGTGCACATTTGCATTTTGATGTAGAATGTGGTGGAGATTTGGAGGGCTATAGAACGGACCCCAAAAAATTTTTTAATGATGTAATTGTTTTTAACTATAATTCAGGTGTCAATAACGATGACCAAAGTGAAGATAGGTACTATAACATTAGCACGAGATCATTTGTTGATGTCACATAATTTTTTACAATGAAAATTTTAAAAATGCTTTATTAAAAGGGAGAATAATATTTGAAAAAGTTTGTTCTTGTTCTTAGCTTTTTTATTACCATGTTGTGCACAGCATGCAAAAGCACTCTTAACAATAGTGTAGATGCAAATAATATTGCTACCGAATTAACAATATTGACTACGAATGAAAGTAGTTCTATAACTTTTGCAGAGGAAACAATTGATGAGTTGATTTCAGCTCCAAGTAATGCTAATGATAAAAATATGGATTGTATTATACCTGAATCAATTATCTTGTACGAAATAGATTCAGAAATGCCGTTTTTTTCTGATACAAACGATCATGGTATGAGTATAGAGGAAGAAAAATTTTATTATGGAATAAATAAAATAGAAGTAATGTTACCTTCTTTAATTAAAGCTGTTGAAAAGGAATATGTTGAGCCAGAAAAAATAAGCCAATGGAAATCATGTTATATTTATGATAGTATATCCTCGACAAAACTCAGTGAGCAAGCTAATTTATATTCATTTATGGTGGCTTTTCCATTAACGAATGATATTTATGAGGAGCTATTAATTAATTGTGAATATACAGATGATATTAATGGATGTAAATTCACATTAACAGAAAATGAAATAAAGGTATTACTATCTAAAAATGAAGTTGATATTTTAACTGTATTTGCAAAAGATTCAACCATAGTGAAAGGCACGAAGTTTTTTTCACCATATTGGATATATTATCATGATTGTAATGCATATATAAAAGAAGGGATTTCAGCAACGGAAATAATAGACAAATATGATTATTATATTACTATGATGAGTGATGAAGCGTTTAATTCACTAACAATTAAAATAGATGCCTATGCAGAGATGCAAGCTATAAATGAATAGATACTATGTGTGATTGGAAATGAATTTATGCAAATGTGCTCTTAATTAGCAATATATAATAAGCACTTCATGTATCTAGTACAATGATATTGAATCTTGTTATATTCCTCATTAGTCGTTATAAAACCTGTTCAGTACAGCTTTTTCTGTATTGAACGGGTTTTCCTATATGTGGTGTTTATATGTGCTTATATATTTCAAAAAGGCACATCGTCGCATTCTTTTGCTTTTCGTGCCTAAAACTCGCAGGTTGTGCCAAATTTATTGACGAAAAAAAGAATCTTTGATAGATTAATGGCAGATAAATTCTTCAATGTATATGAGGAGGGTGCAATATGATACATAAAGTATTAAATGCTTATTTTGCGAAGAAAAAATCTAAAAAGCTGACAAATGATGTGGTATTGCCTATACTGGTTGATGCGGCATTTGTAGCGGCAATTATATTAGTGTATGTCACTGAATGGAATGTTATTATTAAATTAGTTGTTCAGATTGTAGTAGCTATTTTGTTTTTGGCATTTGTTGTATGTTGGGAAAACAAAAGGTGCAAAAAATGGAAGACTGCTTTTGATGAACATAATAAAACACTTGACGAAATTGCAGAAATATTAAAGGCACTTGAGTATAAGAATGGTTCCAGTTGTGACAACTGGTATTCAGAAGAAAAAATTGATTATCTGATTACTTCGGCAGAAAAATGGATAACAGAACATACTGAAAGAAAATCCGAGATAGAAAAGCTTGCTCATGTAGTGGTTTTGCCTGTAATTGGATTTGTAGCAGCAGTTATTCAAGACAATGCAACAGTTGAAGATGCTATTTCAATAGGTGTTGCAGTAATAATAATTGTTGCTATGGGGTATGTTATAGACAAGGGAGTGTCTATGTTAATTGATTCGATAATCAAGACAGCCTCTATTGATGAAATGTCTATGCTGATGAATCTTTTGCAGGATCTTAAAGCAAGAGATTTTACGTAATGAATTATTGTAGATTTTAGTTAATCAACAAAAGTATTGTTAATTACCGTAACTTGTATAATAGCAAGTTGCGGTTTTTATATTTTTTATTATAATTTACGGCACAATGCCAGATAGGAGAATTTTTTATGAAAAGATACTATTACTTTAAAAAAATCGAGTAGAGGTTAAGGGCGAGCTTGCAAGAGCAATAAACCGAATGAACGTAAATGAGTATCGCAGAAGAAAGCGTGATGAAGCTCACACTGTTTGCTTTGAAAGCGATGAGCTGATGAGCGTATATGCTAATGTTTCTGTTCCCAGCTATGAAGTGGAATACGAAAACAAGGAAATGAGAGAAGCTATCAGGAATATTATCAGAACAAAGCTGTCTGCAAGACAGAGAGAAGCAGTTATATATGTCTATTATGAGGGTATGACACAGAAAGAAGCTTCTGAAAAAATGGGTGTAAATGAGGGGACGGTTGCAGGATATTTACATAGAGCATTGATGAAAATAAAGCATTGCCTTGAGGAAATGTATTTGTGTTGATAATTAGCACTATCAGACAAGAAATTAAGGTGAAATTTGTTGATATATACAAACTTCTGAATTAAGTGACAAGGGTATTGCCGTGAACTGTAAGTTATATAGTAGAGGGGTAAATATTACCTCTCGGCAGTACCTTGACAACTTAATCACGCAGTATCGAGAGATATAGGCTGAAAAGCATACCTGTTTGTACGACGGCAAGCAGAGGATAACTGTAGAACTGCGTGGGATAAAATAAAAGCAAAGATATAGAATACAGGAGGAATATAATTATGACAGGTACAAAAATGAAGCTTATGACGGTTAAAGAAGCAGCGGAGCTTGTTGACGGACTGACCGAATATCGTTTAAGGCAGATGTGTCTTACGGGTCAGGTTGCTTCAATCAGAGCAGGACGCAAGATATTATTAACCGAAGAAGCATTGATTAAGGCTATATATGGCGAACAGTCAAAAGAGCAGGAATAAAAAATGTACGGTTTAGCGCTTTAAAGCATTGACAAGTGCGGATAAGTATGGTATAATGAGTTCGGACAAAAAAACTGCCCCTCATCTGCGAAATGAGAGGCAGTAGATGAAATGTAATCATATTTCCGAAAGAAAAGTAATACATAACACCGAACAAGTTAATTGTAGCATTTTTCTTTCGGTACGTCAAGTATTTTGAAAGGAAAGTGGTAAAATGGCACAGATTTCAAAACGTGGTGACAGCTACACCATACGCTGTTATTGTGGAATTGATATGGACGGTAAGAAAATAGTCAAAAATATGACTTGGAAACCCGAAATAGGAATGACTCCAAAACAGATTGAAAAAGAGGTTAATAAACAGGCTGTATTATTTGAGGAAATGTGTTCAAAAGGAATAATCCTTGACTTGAATATGACGTTTGGAAAATATGTAAATGATATTTGGCTGCCCCGTATGCAGAATAGCATAAAACCTACAACATTCAAGCGTTATACGGGTATGATGAAAAGGATACTTCCTGCGTTTGGACATATGAAAATTAGTCAGATTCAGCCGTTTCATTTATACACCTTTTATGACAATCTCCGTGAAGAAAAACGTGAGGATACAAAGTGTATTCCGAATGATGAAGCAAAACGTTTGAGCAAAAGTCAGACTACTGCGGAGCTGTCAAAGAAGATAGGAGTATCAAAGTCAACAATAGATTGCGTAAGAGCAGGAAAGACTGTATCTATTGAAACAGCGAAAAAGTATGCTGAATTTTTTGAAACTGATGTTACAAGTCTGTTTGAACTGATTGAGGATACACTCTCAAGCCGTACAATTTTACATCATCATAGAGTGCTCTCCACAATATTGCAGGAAGCGGTATTTGATGAAATCATTGCCAATAACCCTTGTAAACGAACAAGAGCACCAAGAGTTGAGCGTAAAGAAGCAAATTACCTTGATGATGTTCAAGCAGAGCAGCTTCTTGAATGTGTTATTGAAAAGGCAGAGCATCCGTTTGATGTAATTATTCCACTCATATTGCATACGGGTATGCGAAGGGGAGAAGTCTGCGGACTGAATTGGGAGGACATAGATTTTGAGAACTGCACGATAAATATATGCCGTTCTTTATTATATCTTGCCGACAAAGGCGTTTTTGAGAATGATACCAAAACATATTCTTCAAGACGAGTAATTAAGGTTGGCGAAGATGTAATTGATATGCTTGCTGATTTCAGACGATGGCAGAACGGAAAAGCAAATGAGCTCGGCGAACAGTGGATAGACAGCGGAAAGATATTTACAGCTTGGAATGGTAAGCCAATCAATCCGGGAACATTATCAGCTTGGTTTTATGAATTTGTCAGAGCAAATGACCTTCCGCATATTTCAATTCACGGACTCCGACATACTTGTGCTTCAATAATGATTTCAAGCGGTGTGCCGATAACAACAACCGCCAAAAGGTTAGGACATAGCACGTCTGCAACAACGAGTAAAATCTATGCTCACGCATTTGCTTCAGCAGACGCAGCGACAGCACAGGTTATTCAGTCCATATTGCCGATAAGGAAAAAGTCAGAGTTAAGGGTAAAACAGGCATAAATCGAGTGATTATGTATGATGTTCCAATCGTCATACATAATCATTTTTTATTTCAGTAAACCCTATGATATTGACTAACAAGTTTGAATATGCTAAAATTTATATAGGAGATGATGATAACGTGAACATCGAAAAAATCAAAGAGAAAATACAGCAGATGTGTTTAATGCACGATAGCTTTATGTCAGCAGTGCTTCAGCATAAAGAGTGTTGTGAAATTGTTATCAACACGATTCTCGGACGTGATGATATAACCGTTATAGAAAGCCGTTCACAGTATACCGTTACAAATCTTCACGGCAGGTCTGTAAGGCTTGATGTGTTCGCAAAGGACAGCAAGGATAAGCTTTACAACATTGAAATACAGAGAGATAATGCAGGAGCTGTTCCTCAAAGAGCAAGATACAACAGCAGCTTGATTGACGCCAACATTTTAAATGCCGGTGAGGATTTCGACAAGCTTCCCGAAACCTATGTTATTTTCATAACTGAAAAAGATATGTATAACAAAGGCTTGCCGTTATATACTATCGACAGAGTTATAAAGGAAACAAACGAAAGCTTTAATGACGGCTCACATATAATATATGTAAATTCCGAAATTCAGGACGGAACAAAGCTGGGAAAGCTTATGGCTGATTTCCACTGTACAGACCCCGATGATATGCACAGCAAAATTCTTGCTGAAAGAGTCGATTATCTGAAAAACAATAAGGAGGGCAATACTATTATGTGTAAAATCGTAGAAGAACTTGTTGATGAAAGAATGATTGAGATTGTCAAAAAAATGATTTCCAAAGGAACATATACAGCAGAAGCAATTTCTGAACTTACAGAAGTCCCTCTTGAAGAAGTTAAGAAGCTTATAGAGGAACAAGGAGCATAAATTTATGCTTGATGCTATTGTAGAAGAACTTGTTGGTGAAAGAATGATTGAGATGACACTTGAAATGATAGCAGAAGGTGTTTTAACAGCTGAACAAATTTCAAAGTATACAAAACTCTCTCTTGATGAGGTAAAGAAACTTATTGCAAAGAATAAAGCATAAAAGATTTTGTGTGAATTTTGTGTGCCATTCACACAAAAAATGGCTTAAATTCACTTCGATTTACTAAACGAGAAATTCGTGAAACCACGATTTGATGGGATTTGTTAAGGTTTAGTGATATTCATTTGTATTTTCTAAACCGACTCCAAAACCGCGTGTCGTGAGTTCGAATCTTACTGCCCCTGCCACGCAAACGCCGTAGATACGTCATCTGCGGCGTTTTTGTTTTTTCAAAAAATCGAAAAATGTCATTTCATAGTACGAATATAGTACGAGTTGGCTACTAATGGTTACTATTAGTACGAAAGATAGTACGAAATCCGTAAAATAATGAAAAATAGCACCTTAAAAAGTATTTTTGAAAATATTTTTATTTGCAATTTATGGGATTTTTCGCTTTCCATAGTACACTCATAGTACGTCCATAGTACGAGTATAGTACGAACAGTGCCGCAAAGTACGGTATTTCCTCAAAAATTTTATATGCAGATTTAGCCATTGGATATTTTATTTTAAAATGTCCAATGGCTTTTTTTGTTTATATAAACTTTTGCAAGGAGGATATACAAGTGAATACAACACAGAACAGTATAGCAGCCATTATAGAAATAATGAGCAGAGATATGATATATATACCAAAGGCAGTGATGAAGCGTGAAGATGTATATGAGGAAAGCAAGATGATGTTTTCTGTAATATTTACAGACTGCCTTAAAAGCATAGCAGAGAACGGCA
>JAFSBM010000039.1 GCA_017437285.1 Ruminococcus sp.
CTTATCACTCTCCCCGATAGTGATGACTTTATGACTATGGTTGATATTCAGGGTCTTGAAGACTTCTTCGGCGATATGGACTTTAAGGTAGGCGGTACTCACAAGGGTATTACTGCAATTCAGGTTGATATCAAGGTTGATGGTCTTACTCCTGAAAT
Organism: Ruminococcus sp.; assembly: GCA_017437285.1. GTDB lineage: Bacteria > Bacillota > Clostridia > Oscillospirales > Ruminococcaceae > Ruminococcus. The sequence goes on from JAFSBM010000039.1 coordinate 159, forward strand.
CATTAAGGAAGCATTTGCTAAGACACATAAGGCAAGAGAATATATTCTTGATGAAATTATGCTTAAGGCTATCGCAGAGCCAAGAGAAACAGTCGGCAAATATGCTCCTAAGATGCTTCAGACTAAGGTTCCTGTTGATAAGATCAGAGAAGTTATCGGTCAGGGCGGTAAGGTTATTCAGAAGATTTCTGCTGATTGCCAGGTTAAGATCGACATCAACGATGAAGGTAATGTATTTATCAGCGGTATTGATCTTGACAATGCAAGAAAGGCTCTCCAGATTGTAAATACTATTGCAAACGACCCTGAAATCGGTGCTATTTATAAGGGTAAGGTTGTAAGAATTATGAACTTTGGTGCGTTTGTTGAAATTGCACCGGGTAAGGACGGACTTGTTCATATCTCCAAGCTTGACAAACAGAGAGTAGAAAAGGTTGAAGATGTAGTTTCAATCGGTGACGAAATTGTTGTCAAGGTTATGGAAATTGACAGTCAGGGCAGAATTAATCTTTCAAGAAAAGATGCTCTTGCTGATATTGAAGCAAAGAAGAACAGCTAAAATAATTACATCGCTTTTGATGCTTAACAGTGTCAAAAGCGATTTTATTTGATAGAAAAAATAAAAGTATATTTTTTTAATAATCATTGCAAAACATATTAATTTGTGATATAATTATTTAAACTATGCAATAAGGATTTAGGATTTATTAAAATGATTCAAGAGGATAAAATCATTATAGAAGGAATTGTAGATGAAATTCTTTTTACTAATTCATCAAATGGATATATAGTGCTTGAACTTGATAAAGGCGATGGTTTTGTAACGGTTGTAGGTGAGCTTGGAAATATTGAAGTAGGCGAAGAGCTTTCGCTTACAGGAAAGTTTGTACAGCATCCGCGTTTCGGCTCACAGTTCAATGCAGAAATATGTACACGCAAGCTTCCTGAAACATCAGTTGCAATTTTAAAATATCTTTCCTCAGGTGTAATAAAAGGTATAGGCTCTACATTAGCTAAAAGAATTGTACAGGAATTCGGAGATAAATCTCTTGAAATAATTGAAAATGAGCCTGAACAGCTATTGAAAATAAAAGGTTTTACTCATAAAAAAATAGAGGAAGTATCAATTGAATTCAAGCGTATATATGGTATCAGAACATTGATGATATTCCTTTCACAATACGGAATCCAACCGTCAATAGCTTTGAAAGCGTGGAAAAAATGGGGACAGTATGCTGTTGATGTTATTAAGGAAAATCCTTATGTATTATGCGAATATGGAATAGAGCTTGAATTTGAAAAGGCTGAACAGGTTGCGGAAACAATGGAACATCCTAAAGACAGCGAAAGCCGTGTGCGTGCGGGTGTGTTCCATATACTGCTCCAGAATACATTTTCGGGGCATACTTGTTTACCTTATGACAGACTTATGTCAACAGCTGTAAAGCTACTTGAGGTTTCTGAAGAAAAATTCGATGAATGCATAAAAAATGAATGTACAGAAAATAATCTTGTGATTTATGAAAAGGAAAATCGCAGATTTGTGTTTCTTTATGATTATTATAATGCTGAACAGTATATTGCAGGGCGTCTTAATGTATTGAATTCATTTATGAAAGATTCTGAATATGACTATTCCAGAATGATTGATATAGAGGAAAGCTCTAAAACAATTACATATGCTGAACAGCAGCGTAAGGCAATTTCACTTGCCTTATCAAAAGGTTTTATTGTATTGACAGGCGGTCCCGGAACGGGAAAAACTACCACTTTAAAAGCGATAATTTCTCTCTATGAACAGCGGGGACTTAAAGTTCAGATTGCTGCACCGACAGGAAAAGCAGCTAAAAGAATTTCTGACCTGACAGGTTATGATGCTAAAACAATACATCGTTTACTTGAGGTTATGTTTGATAATTCAGGTAAACCAAAGTTCAAGCATAATGAAACTGAGCCGTTAAGCTGTGATGTAATGATCGTTGATGAAATGTCAATGGTGGATACTCTTCTTTTTGAGGCTTTGCTCAGGGCTATGAAACTATCGTGCAGACTGATAATGGTAGGGGACAGCGATCAGCTTCCGTCTGTTGGTGCTGGGAATATTTTAAAAGATATGATTGACAGCGGTAAACTTTCTGTTATACAGCTTACTGAAATTTTCAGACAGGCACAGCAGAGCTGTATTGTTACCAATGCACATAAAATTGTAAATGGTGATAATCCCGACCTTACAAGAACTGATAATGACTTCTTTTTTATGCAGAGACTGGATGTGCAGATTGCGTCTGAAACGGTTGTTGATCTTTGTGTTCAAAGATTGCCAAATGCTTATGGTTATTCATCAACAGATGATATTCAGGTGCTTTGTCCGTCAAGAAAAGGACCTCTTGGTGTTGTTGAAATAAATAAAGCTCTCCAGTTTGCAATAAATCCTCCTGAAAAGAAAAAAAACGAGATAAAGGGGATTTATTATACTTTTCGTGATAACGATAAAGTTATGCAGATAAAAAACAATTACGACATAGTATGGAAAAAAGACGGTGAAAGCGGTACAGGAATATTTAATGGCGATATTGGCAACATAGTTAAAATATCAAAAAATGAGGGCCGTATAGTTATTGACTTTGAAGGAAGGATTGCAGAATACACTTCAGAAATGCTGGAACAGCTTGAACTTGCTTATGCAATAACCGTTCATAAAAGCCAGGGCAGTGAGTTCAATGTAGTGATTCTTCCGTTATTGGGTGGATTTGAAAAGCTTTATTACAGGAATTTGCTTTATACTGCTGTAACAAGAGCAAAAAAAATGCTGATAATAGTCGGTTCAAAAAATGTTGTTGAACGAATGGTTGCAAACAACAGACGTACATTAAGATATTCCTGTCTGAAGGATATGATTGATAAGGAGCTTGGATAATGAACATTTCTGATTTAAAAAGTATTATTTTGGATTTGTTCTTTCCGAACCGATGTCCTCTTTGCGGTAAAGTTGTAAACTGGCAGATAAGTTACTGTGATAAATGCTATGAAAACCTTTCACGAACAGGCGATGAGCTTTGTCATGGCTGCGGAAATATAGCTTCATCATGTTCCTGTGACGAAGAAAACTTCTCTTTTTTAAGATGTTATGCTGCATTTTATTATGAAGATGTTGTAAAAAGTGCCATAGTTTATTTAAAACATACGCCTAATGATATTTTTCCGGGGATTGTAGCCGAAAAGATATTGCAGGATATGGAATCTGACTGTTATAAATTTAAAGCCGATTGCGTTGTACCCGTACCAATGGCAAAACTTAAACGAAATCAACGAGGCTTTAATCAGGCGGATGTGCTTGCAAAAGCACTTGCTGATGCACTTGACATACCCCTTGAAGCAAATGTGCTGAAAAAGCGTAATTCTTTGGTTGCACAGCATGAACTTACTGCTGAATCAAGACGTAGAAATGTAAAGCATCTTTACGAAAAAACTGATACAGACAAGCTGAAAGGGAAGATAGTAATACTATGCGATGATGTAATGACCACAGGTTCTACGTTGAACGAGTGCTCAAAGCTTCTTATTGAAATGGGGACAGCTGCTGTAATAATTGCCGTTGCTGCTACAACTATAAAATAAAGGGTGAAATTAATGGATATTGGTATAGATTTAGGTACTGCAAATGTAATGATTACTATGGGAAACCGTGGTATAGTACTTAACGAGCCGTCTATGATAGCTTTTAACACAAAATTAAATGAGGTTATTGCTGTTGGTACGGAAGCTTACAAAATGGCAGGCAAAACCCCTGACCATATTACAGTGGTTCAGCCTCTTTGCGATGGTGTAATCTCTGACCATAAAATGACAGAATATATGATTACAGCATTCATAGAAAAAGTTACAGGAAAACAGCTGCTTATGCCTAATATAGTAATGTGTGTTCCTTCATCAGTTACAGATGTCGAGAGCAGGGCTGTTATTGAAGCGGCAAAAATTGCAGGTGCAAAAAAGGTTTATCTTATAGAAGAACCAATTGCAGCACTTCTTGGAACAGGAATTGATATATCAACCCCACTTGGCAATATGGTCGTTGATATAGGCGGCGGTACAACTGATATTGCTGTTGTTTCAATGAATGGTATAGTTGCAAAATCATCAATTAAAGTAGCTGGCAATAAATTTGACAAGGCAATTGTAAAATATATCAGTAACAGGTACCGTGTCCTGATTGGCGAAAAAACCGCAGAAATGGCAAAAATAAGTGCCGCCAATATTTTCGATCCTGACGGAAGCAGAAATATGATTATAAAAGGACGTCATCTTATAAGGGGACTTCCCGAACAAATTCAGGTCAGTGATTATGATATTTATGAAGCTATAATTGAGCTTATTAATGAAATAATATTTGCAATAAAATCGGTGTTCGAAAAAGCACCACCGGAGCTTGTAGGCGATATATATAATAATGGTATTTATCTTACGGGCGGCGGAGCATTGATTTACGGTCTTGACAAGCTTATTGCCAAGGAAATAGGAGTGCACTGCCATATTGCGGAAGACCCTATTTCATGTGTTGCAAACGGCACACGGCTTGCATTCAAGAATATCGACAAATTGCTTGACGGTTTTGAAAATGTTTCATTATATAAAAATTAATCGGGGAATATTATGATAAAGAAAAAAATATTATTGATACTTTTTGTTACAGCTATGATTACAATGTTTTCTTCATGCAATAAGGATATGTTCAGTGTAAAACTTATAACCGATCAGGTCGGAGAAGGAGATGATTCATTTAACCAGCCTGCAATTGAAGGTTTATACATTGCTGAAGAAACAATAGAGAAAATGGAATATAGCATTGAAAATGCAGCGGATATTGATGATTATAAAAATATATTTGCAAATCTTAATCCAAGAACAGATCTTGTTATTTGTCTCGGATACAATGCAAGTTCCGAAATTATTACTGCTGCAAGTGAAAACAGTAATATAGATTTTATTGCAATAGACTGTGAATTCCACGATGTTACTGAAAATCTTACAGGAATACAGTTTAAGGTTGAAGAGAGCAGTTTTCTTGCAGGATACATTGCAGGAATGACAACAGAAACCAATAAAATTGCATTTGTCGGAGGAAAGGACGCATCTCCTATCTGGCCTTTTGAATACGGGTACAAAGCGGGCGTTGATTATGCTGCAGAACAGCTTGATAAACAAATTGACGTTTCTGTGATTTATCTTGATTCATTTACAGATTATAATCTCGGTAAGGAATATTCGCTTAAACTTTATGAAGAGGGTAATGATATAATTTTTCAGGCAGCTGGAAGTGCAGGTACGGGTGTAATTGAAGCGGCGAAAGAAACAAATAAATTTGTTATCGGTGTTGATATTGATCAAAGCTATTTAGCTCCTGACAATGTTCTGACAAGTGTATTGAAAGATATAAAAAGTTCCGTTATTGAAGCTGTTTATGAATCAAGTAAGGGAAAAGGATACCCTGATTCCACAATTTATTTTGGATTAAAGGAAGGCGGGGTAGACATTGCCGCAATTAATCCATTGGTTGATTCAGACGTTATTTCAAGGACATATGAACTGAAAGACCTGATTATAAATGGAATAATTGATCCTCCTGCAAACGAAAAAGAATATAAGGATTATATGATTAAATAAAAAATCCCCGAGAAGAATTATGCACAAGTCCAGTAAAAACGGACAATAGAAAAAAATCCCCTCCTATGGTATAATGAAATAAAAGCCATAGGAGGAATTTTTATGCCCAGAAGTTACAGACACATACAGCAATATGAAAAGGAAATGGTAGAATTAAAAG
>JAFSBM010000040.1 GCA_017437285.1 Ruminococcus sp.
AAATACTGACAAAGCGTGGCTTAGTCAGTATTTCAGATTACTATTCATTAGTACATATTTAATTTTGAATTGAACCGCCGTATGCCGAACGGCACGTACGGTGGTGTGAGAGGGCGGTTCATTCCGTCCTACTCAATTATTTTATAGCCATTAGCTATTAGCCATTAGCCATTAGCTTTTTAGGACGGAGGAATTTTTTCTGCCGTCCTTTATTATTAATGCGTAATTAATCAGCCATTCACATAGCTAACAGCTAACGGCTTAGAAATAAAAAGAACGGCAGAAACAAATCCACCGTTCACAAAATTAATTCTTAATTCTTAATTAATCAGCCGTCCACATCGCTAACAGCTAAAGGCTAACAGCTAACGGCTAACAGCTAATAGCTAATAGCTTTTAAACAAGCTCTATTGTCGAAATTCTTGGTTCAAAACAGCAGCAAGGTCTTAGGCATACTACACGGACTCCGCTTGCTCTCTGTGGACCGACTTTCATAAAGGTGGCAAGCACCGATGTGTCGCCGTGAAGTCCCAATGCTCCCACATTTGATTTATTTACCTCAGCGGTCATATATCGCTCCATATCGCTCTGCTCGTCATATGTACCGTCTGCAAGTGCCTCAATCATCATTGATGCCGCTTCAAAATGGGAGCGTCCCACACCTACACCGAGGGTGCAAGGGGTACAGCCAAGCTGTGCAACCGCTTCTTTTGCCCATTCAACAATTTCATTCAGCACCGTGTCAACATTATGCTTGTGGAAAATCCTGTATGTCTTACCACGGATTGCAGGGCCGCCGCCGAACATCATTATATGCAGGCGGATTGTATCCTCCTTACATCTGCGAATGAGAAATGGTGCAGGCTCAACTCCGGCTGAATCGGGGTTAAGTCCTCCCGACTGGTCAATTCTCTCGCAGTCGCCGCCCATTATGCCCATTGGTCTGCCCGGGAGTTTCCGCAATCCCTGTGAAATTCCCTCTTTTACAGCGTCAAGAATACCGCCTGTTATTGCCGTATTTTCACCGATTTCAAGGATTATATGGGGAATTCCCGAATCATCGCAAAGGGGACTTTTATTATTCTCTGCCGCATCTGCGTTGTCGAGAATTGTTTCCATAACCCACTTTGCCTGGGGATTTGTTTCAGCTTCAATTGCCCTGCGGTAGGCACTTTTTTTATCCTCACGAAAGGTTGAACCTGCCTCCACAAGGGCATTGCTAACCTTTTCAATTATCTGTTCATTTGTCAGCATCGTAAATACTCCTTCCCTTTGCGGCGGCAATAATGGCAGGGAATTTCTCTACCTTTAATACGTGTAATGCCTCCATTCCAAGTTCGGGGAATGCCGCAACCCGCTGTGAAATGGTCTGCTGTCCAAGCAATGCCGTTACGGGAGGAATTACCGCATATACTGAATTATTTTCCGCCAAAGCCTTGATTGTTTCGGGATGAAGTTCGCCTTTTCCAAGATGAAGCTTAATTCCGCCTGCGGAAAGGGGAGCAATACTGCTTTCGATTTCAAGCTTATTGCTTGATGTAGGACCAACTCCCGCAGGACTAACTGCCGTGTGGAAAATAACTCCCCCCTGCAAATCAACTCCCAGCTGTGAAACTGTTCCCTTTTTCAGCATATCCACAACTTTAGGGAGAACCGCATCACGTCCGCATATGATTTCTCCCGAAATATAGACCATATCGCCTACATTCAAAGACGAAATGACTTCCTCGGAAAACGGCGTTGTAATCTCCTTTGTCATATTATCACTCACTTTCGCTGAAAAGTTTCAGATAGCTGTTTTCGTTTTCGATAACTCCAAAGGCACGGGAACGCATCATAACCTTTTTCGCCCAGTTTGTATGGGGCTTGATTTCGTTCATTTTATTGGCACTCTGTCCCTTATGAACTCCGCCGTCGGTGCTTTCGAGAATTTGTTTTGCGTCCTCGTACTCCTCACGGGTTACAGCCTGCAAGCCGTTTACAAATTTTATATGTGTGGGGTGAATTACCGTTCTGCCCACAAATCCGTTTGCCTTGTCGAGAATAACTTCACGCATAAGACCGTCAATTTCGTGATTTACCAAAGGTTTACGTTTCATAAGATAATCGTCAAGGGTATGTTTAGGCAGTTCCTCAAACATCATTCGCTTGCTTGCACGGAAATATTCCCAAACAGGGCCTGATACTACAAATTCATTATTTCTTGTGAATACGTTGAGAATATCCGACAGACATTCACGAACTGTCATAATATCGTAAATTGAATAATCAACACCACGGCGAACTCCGAAACAGGAAGAAAAATCAGTTCCGCCTACACGCACCTGCAAAACATAGTCGTAATATTTATTGAGAATTGCACGGATACTTGAAAGCTCCTGCATACGGCTTTCCTTGAATGCAACTCTGGGGTCCTCGATAATGGGCATACCGTAGAGGATTTCCCCTAAATCAGCACATAAAGTTTTCAGATATGCAAAATATGCCTCGCCGTTTTCGGAGTTGAATTTGGGGAAATTTATACCTGTAAGGGATTTCGCCATATGTGGGGTAAGTCTTCTTGCAAATCCCTCAAACTGCTCCTGATTTCGCACACGGCAGAAAATCAGAGGCACATTATCACGGTCAAGTTCGCCATTTTCCACCGCTGTACTAATTGCGTCAAGGGTGCGGAGAACATTTTCCTCAGCCGCAGGTACATCGCTTTCCGCACAAGCGTCCTCAAAGCAGAATACCATTGTGGTAAGTCCCGGCATTGCACAACTGAGGATTTTCGGCAGGAAATCTTTAGTTCCCGGCATATACATAGTTGCCCCTGCACAATACTGCAAAAATTCCTTATCGGAATATTTATCAAAGCTTTCGGGTTTTTTTACAAATTCAAAAGAGGGGTTATATCTGTGGTGTTTCATTCGCCTATACTGCCTTTCTCTGAAATAATTGCTTCGGGGTAGTACTCCTTGATTACACGCATAACGAGAGCAATCTGCTTTGCACGTTTCTTTGCGTCCTCATTGGTAGTATCCCAGCTGTGAGTTTTTGCCACAGCACCGCCTGTTTTAAGGTAAATAGGTGCGGCAACTCTTATCATTTCGGGTACTTCATAGTGACGGATAAAGCCGCCTGTTGACTTGGGATTTTCTGTGTGAATATCAATCGGAATATCAATTGCCTGACGCATAGCCGCAAGCATCTGTAACTGAATATCACGAACGGGATTAATTGAGTTTGCACCAATGCTTTCAAGGAGCTTAGCGGCACAGGGGTTGCCGTGGCCTGTGTGGGCAGACATCTTGAAACGGCAGTCAGCAGGGATTTCCCCAGCCTCACGGAATTTATTCAACGCATACAGACAGCCCTCGTCGTATACAAGAAATGAGCGTACACCAAGTCTTACGGCACGTTTCACATCTTCAATTGCACGGATAACCTGCTCCTGTCCACGAAGTCTGTAACCCATACGCACGCCCTCGGGAGTATTCACAGAGGCAGAAGTATCAGTTGTGGCACGTGGTCCAATGGCAAGAATTAATTCCACCTGCCACTTTTTCGCATACTCCACCATTTGCTCAATTTCCTCGTCAAGGAGAGTCCATACGCCCTTTGTCTGAGTTACACGGTGAATACTGATTCCGTATTTGTCAAGTTCCTCAAGAAGTGTTTTCATAGTTGAGGGACCTTGAATTCCGGGAACTTCAAGGCGGAACTGTGCTCCGTCCGAAAAGCGTTTTTCAGATGTGGGCAGGTCGTATGCGTCACCCTTTGGCAGACCGATTTTCTCTAAAAATTCTCTTGTTTTTTCCATACTGTTCATATCAATCACTTTCCTTTCAAGCCAATTCATTCATCAATTCTGAAATAAGTCCCTCGTGGGATATATCAAGGGGCGGCAGTTTGCCACGGAGTCCCTTGTGTATGCGGATTTCAAGAAATGCCGCTTTTTTCTCTGCAAGGAGTTTTTCCACAGCCTTTTCAATATCCTCTCTTGTCACGGCGTAGCCGTCAACTGTGGCATATCCGCAAGCCTTTGCAATTGCCGTAAAATCCACCATATAGCCTGCGGATTTCTGACCGCCTACGGATTCATGAGCACCGTTGTTGAGGACAACGTGTATGAAATTAGGAACATTAGTCTTGCTGACCATTGTCATTGCTCCCATGTGCATCATACAAGAGCAGTCGCCGTCAAGGGTTACAACGTATCTTTCGGGATTTTCAAGGGCAATTCCCAACGCAACGGAAGATGCGTGACCCATTGAGCCGACATTGAGGAAATCACAGCTGTGGCTCTCGTTTCTCCTTTCACGGAGGAAATATATTTCTCTCGTTGCTCTGCCTGTTGTAGCGGAATAAATGGTATTTTTCGGCAGAAGGTCAAGGAGAATTTCAATTGCCTCCTCACGGCTGAGGGGGTATGATGTATCGGGGATATTCGCCTTTTTCTCCCCTGCAAGCACTCCCTTTGGAGCAATTACAGCTACAGGACAGCGGTTCTTCATTGCTGTTTCACAGGCATTTTTCACAAGTTCTTCTGCGGCTTTTTCATCATCTGACAAAATCATAACGGGAATATTCATAATTTCGGGGAGCTTTTCCGTAATTTCTCCCTGCAACTGGTGCTGTGCCCAATCTCCTGTATTGGGCTGACCTCTCCAGCCGATAAGCCATATCATGGGAACGGAATACACATTTTTATCTGCAAGAGATGCAAGGGGATTTACGGCATTTCCCATACCCGAATTCTGCATATACACAAGGGGAAGTCTGCCTGTTGAAAAGTAATGACCTGCGGCAATTCCCACCGCATTTCCCTCATTGGCAGCTATAATATGCTCCTTTTCACCTGCATTATCCACAAGATAATTGCAGAATCCGTTGAGGTAGGAATCGGGAACACCTGTGAAGAAATCAACTCCGCTGTTTTTCAGCGTATTATAAAATTTTTCCTGATTAAGCAAAATATCACTCCTTAGTTATTGGCATTGGCATCATAGAAACGGAAATACTGCGGTGCATCGGCTTTTGTGGTTTCCCATGCCCTTTCAAAGGCGGAAATGAGTTCTTCGGGCAGTTCACCGCTGTTTACGGCGGCTATATTCTGCTCCACCTGTGAAAGTTTGGACGCACCGATAATTATTGCGTCACCACGCTCCGTATTGAGCATTGAATGGTACATCATCCAGCGGTAAGTCGCTTCAATTATGGATATACCGTAATTTTCACGGATTTTTTTCAGTTCTCCAACAGCGTCAAAATAGGACTTTTTCCAGTAACGGTTTTTGTAGTTGGGACGATTTGTAAATCTGCCCTCTGAGGGTACATCATCGAGGGAATTATACTTATTTGTGAGAATTCCGCCTGCAAGGGGATTATAGGCATAAAAGCGGAGTCCGAATCTGTCAAGCACCATTGAAAGCTCCGTTTCGGCACGGCGGCTCAGGGGATTGTACAAACCCTCATACACAACAGGGAGCATCCAGCCATTCTGCTTACATTTGTAGTAAACATCAACCACAAGCCATGCAGGGAAATTGCTGAGTCCGAGATTTTTAAACCGTCCCTCGCTGTGAAGCTTTGCACAGGCTTCAAGTGCCGATTCTACGGGCGTATCTTTATCGGGAAAGTGAAGATAAAGGGTGTCAACGCTGTCCATCTGCAATCTGCCGAGGGATTCCATAAACTGCATATTTACGGAATCGCCGTCAAGTCTGCCTGTAATTCGGGGATTTACCTTTGTGGCAATTCTGAAATTTTCGGCGGAATTTTTCAATGCCTCGCCGATTAAAATTTCACTCTGCCCCTTATTGTAGACATAAGCCGTGTCAAGCTCTTTGTAGCCGAATTCCCCGAATTTTTCAATCATTTCAGCTGCATCATTTCCGAAAACCGACTCACCGAAGGTCATAGTTCCCAGTACAAAATTTGGTTTATTCATAATTTCACCTCACAAGTTCTGACAGCTTGTTCCAATCGGAACAGCCGTTCTGCACAAAATTAAATATTTCATCTGCGGTTTCTGCGGATTTTCCGCTGAATTTCACCAGTTCACAGAATCGCTCGTAAAACTCCCTGTCAGTCAGCGGATTTTCAGGCTCGCCCTTTGGGTGGTCAACACGGCATTGAAGCTGTCTGCCGTCAAGGGTTTTCACTGTAATAATTGCAGATGTGATTTCGGGGAAAATCCTCGTCAATTCCTCATCATCGGCAACTGTCACCTTTTTCGCAAGGTCAAGCAGACGGTCATCACGGATAATTTCCTCGTCATATTCCTGTAAGCCAGCCTTTCCGTAAACTACCGCCGCCGCAACGCTGTAGGGAATACTCATTTTTGCCGATGCGGAACAGGGAATTTCACAATGGTCGTGCTTATTGACCGCCCAGAAATAGGTGTCAACGTGGACGCTTTCAATTTCCTCAGCGGTGAGATTGTGCTGATTTCTCAGCATAATTGCTCCCTCAATGGCAGGGTGGAGATAACGGCAGGCTGCATATGGCTTAGTATAGGTCTTTTCAATGGCATATGTGCCGTTGTGAATTGGCTTTTTCAGCTCAATATCATCTCTGCCTGTCATCATTTTCAGAAATCCACGTTCACCTGCAAGGGGGTCATCGTGACCGTGAAATCCTGCCTTTGCCATTTGAACTGCCACAAGTCCCATTAATGCGGTTTTTCCCACATTATAGGGCTTTAACTCCGAACCGTCGTCAAGAACTTTCAACATTCCCGATGCCGAAACACAGGCGGTTGCAAATGCCTCTTTACGCTGCTTAGGGGTAAAATCCAGCAAATATGACACAGCAACGGCAATTCCAAGAGTTCCGCAAGTTCCTGTTGCGTGATAGCCCATAGCCTTGTGCATCGGCTGAATTGAAAGAGCCATTGTAAATGACGTTTCATAGCCGATTACAGCCGCTTTTATCAGCTTATCATAGGAGCATTTATACTTCTGTGCAAGGGGCAGAAGCACGGAAAACAGGGGCGAGCCGAGGTGGATAATTCCTGCATTTGTGCCGTCGTCGTAGTCAAGGGCGTGACCGTTCAAGCCATTGAGGAAAACCGCCTCTTTCAGCGATACACAGCAGTTACAGCCGATTGGGGCATACTCTCCTTTTTCGGGTTCGGCAAATTCAAAATAGGCGGAAAGCTTATCACGCTGGGCATTTGCACCTGCAAGGGCAACGCATAAATAATCCTGCAATGAGCGTTTAGCCTTTGCCAGTACCGCAGGCGGCACAGGAGCGTTATAAACTTTGTCCAGTTCGTTGAGAAAATTATCGGTGATATTCATTTTTTACCTCCGTTCATCACATTTTAGGTTATATTTGCTATAATTATTTGATTATAGCAAAACCATAAACAAAGCTGTTACCTTGATTTTTTTACGATAACAGCTGATTTCTACAGCAAATATAGATTATTAATTATCTGTTATATAACTAACAGATTATGCAATTGCTTTTTTATTATACCACATCATTTCTCAATTGTCAATAGCAAATTTTAACACATTGCATTTTTGTTATTTTTTAGTCATTAGCTTTTAGCCGTTAGCGATTAGCTTTTAGCTGTTAGCCATTAGCCGCCAGCTAAAGGCTTTAAAATAAAAAAAGAACGGCAGAAAAAATTCCACCGTTCTTATGATTACGCATTACGCATTACGAATTACGCATTAGCTAAAGGCTTTATTCCTGCCATTTGAAACAGTCCGAAAGTAAAATTACTTCGTCCTTAGAAACATTGAGAAGTCCACCGTCGGTATGACCGATTTTCTCGGTTTCGTCCTCTAACTCAATTTTGCAGTCACATTCCTTGACAGCTGTAATAAAGGGAATATGTCCAGCCATTACAGCTAAATCGCCCTCAATACCTCTCACGGAAAGCTTTACTGCATCGCCCTGAAAAATATTACCGTCAGGGGAGGAAATTGTCAGTCTGAATTTGTTCATACGTCAATTCCCTTAGCCTTTTCAACAGCCTCGTCAATTGTTCCTACAAAGAGGAATGCAGACTCAGGCAGGTCATCGTGCTTGCCCTCGATGATTTCCTTAAAGCCTCTGATAGTTTCAGCAAGGGGTACATATGTACCAACAATGCCTGTGAACTTCTCCGATACGAAGAAAGGCTGTGAAAGGAATCTCTGGATTTTTCTTGCACGCTGTACAAGAAGTTTGTCCTCATCTGAAAGCTCGTCCATACCCATAATTGCGATAATATCCATAAGCTCCTGATAACGCTGGAGAATTCTCTGTACCTCGTGGGCAACAGCATAATGCTCCTCACCGAGAATTTCAGCGGAGAGAATACGGCTTGTTGATTCAAGAGGGTCAACAGCAGGATAAATACCCTGTGATGCGATATTTCTTGAAAGAACAGTTGTAGCGTCAAGGTGAGCGAAAGTTGTTGCAGGTGCAGGGTCAGTAAGGTCATCGGCAGGTACATATACCGCCTGAATTGACGTAATAGAGCCTTTCTTTGTAGATGTGATACGCTCCTGCAAAGCACCCATTTCATTTGCAAGTGTAGGCTGATAACCAACGGCAGAGGGCATACGTCCCAAGAGGGCGGATACCTCTGAACCAGCCTGTGTGAAACGGAAGATGTTGTCGATAAAGAGAAGAACGTCCTGTCCCTCCTTGTCACGGAAATATTCCGCCATTGTAAGTCCCGACAGAGCAACTCTCATTCTTGCTCCGGGGGGTTCGTTCATCTGTCCGTAAACGAGAGTAGTATTGCTTAAAACTCCCGATTCTTTCATTTCGTTGTAGAGGTCATTTCCCTCACGGGTACGCTCTCCAACGCCTGTAAATACGGAAAGTCCGCCGTGCTGTTTTGCTACGTTGTTGATAAGCTCCATAATAAGAACTGTCTTGCCAACGCCTGCACCGCCGAAAAGTCCGATTTTACCGCCCTTTGAGTAAGGGCAGATAAGGTCGATTACCTTGATTCCTGTTTCGAGGATTTCTGTTGAAGTTGAAAGCTCGTCATAGTCGGGAGCGCTTCTGTGGATATTCCACTTTTCCTCAGTCTGGGGAGCTTCAACATTATCAACGGTATCACCGAGTACGTTGAAAATACGTCCAAGAGTTTCTCGTCCAACAGGAACGCTGATTGGTGCACCTGTATCAGTTACGGGAACACCTCTTTTAAGTCCGTCTGTGGAGGACATAGCAATACATCTTGCGGTATTGTCGCCGATGTGCTGTGCAACCTCGACAGTCAGCGTTTTTTCGCCCTTTGGAATAGTCAGCGCATTGAAAATAGCAGGGAGATGACCTTCCTCAAAGCGAACGTCTACGACAGGTCCCATGACCTGTGAAACTACACCTTTTGATATTTCTGACATAATTTGTATACCACCTTTGCTGCGTCCGTAATATGATTTATTCGGAGCAGTAGTTCTGCGGATAGGGCATTACATACCGCTGCCCGCAACGATTTCGGTTATTTCCTGTGTGATTGCGCTCTGTCTTGCTCTGTTATATCGGAGCTGCAGATCGTCTATCATCTGTTTTGCATTTTTTCCTGCGGAGTCCATAGCACATCTTCTTGCCGCAACTTCGCTGGCAAAGCTTTCACGTACAGCCGCTACAATTCTGCCTGTAACGTAGAGGGGAACAGCTGTGTTAAGTACAGAAAGCTGGTCGGGTTCAAAAATGATACCTGTGATGTCTGTTTTCTCCTGTGATTTTTCAAGGGGAAGAATCCAGTCAATACGTGCTTCCTGTGACATCATTGAGATGTATTCCGTGCTGATTATGCCAAGACGGGTAATTTCCCCATTGGTAAATCTTTCGCAAAGTTTCTTTGAAAGGGCAGATGCCTGCTCAAAGGAGAAATATTCCGCAGAATATTCACCGCCGTAAATATCGCAGGCACGCTTGCCTATAGCGACAAATTCAGCCTGTGGGTATTGTCTTGAAAGTCGGAAAACATTGCTGTTATAGCCGCCTGCAAGACCTCTGTCGCCTGCAATTACAATAATGCAGACTTTTTCCTCGTCTTTTTTATCAATGTAAGGACTCTGTGAACATTCACGGCAGTCGGCAAGATTCTGAATAACATTTTCAATCATTTTTGAATATTCGCCGCTTTTTGACATAGCCTCCATGGCTCTGCGGATTTTTGAAGATGCCACAAGTCCCATGGCGGTTGTAAGATGAAGTGTGGAGTCAACGCTTTTTATGCGGTTTCGCAGTTTTTTTGTATCGACGCCCATTCAGCTCACCTCGTCATTCCGCTTAATACCAGTTTCAGCTCCTCAACGTCCTCATTTTCAAATGAACCCTGTTCAAAGCGGCAAAGCAGGTCATTATGCTCTGCTTCAAGCTTATCAAAGAGCTTCTGCTCGAAATCCTTGACGGATTTAACAGGAATATCATTGAGGTATCCCTTTGTAACGGCATAAACGATAGCAACCTGACAGCCAACTCTTACAGGAGAATTTCTGCCCTGTTTGAGAACTTCCACAATACGCTCACCAAGGGCAAGACGTGCCTTTGTATCAGCGTCAAGGTCGCTTCCGAACTGTGAGAATGCCTGCAATTCACGATACTGTGAATAGAGAAGTTTAAGTTCACCTGCAACCTTTTTCATAGCTTTAAGCTGTGCTGAACCACCAACTCGGCTTACGGAGATACCTGGGTTGATAGCAGGAATGATACCTGAATGGAAAAGCTCAGTTTCAAGGAATATCTGACCGTCTGTAATGGAAATTACGTTTGTGGGGATATATGCTGAAACGTCGCCTGCCTGTGTTTCGATAATGGGGAGAGCTGTAATAGAACCTCCGCCGTATTCGGGAGCAACATTTGCTGCACGTTCAAGAAGTCTTGAATGGAGATAGAATACGTCGCCGGGGTAAGCCTCACGTCCTGGAGGTCTGCGGATAAGCAGGGACAATGCACGATAAGCAACGGCGTGTTTTGAAAGGTCATCATAAATAATGAGGACATCTTTGCCCTGTTCTCTGAAATATTCAGCCATAGCACAGCCTGAATAAGGAGCGATATACTGCAAAGGAGCAGTTTCTGACGCTGATGCGGATACAATAGTTGTATACTCCATAGCACCAGCTCTTTCAAGTTCATTTGCAAGCTGTACAACAGATGTACTTTTCTGACCGATTGCGACATAAATACAGATAACTCCTGTATTACGCTGATTTATAATAGTATCAATGGCGATTTCAGTTTTACCTGTCTGACGGTCGCCGATGATAAGTTCACGCTGACCTCTGCCGATAGGAATCATACTGTCGATAGCCTTGATACCTGTCTGGAGAGGAACGTCAACGCTCTTTCTCTCGATAATTCCGGGAGCCTCATTTTCAACGGGACGAGTTCCGCTTGCAGGAATTGGTCCTTTTCCGTCAATAGGCTCACCGAGGGCATTTACAACTCTGCCGAGGAATGCCTCACCTACGGGAACGGATACAACTCTGCCTGTTCTGTGAACAGCAGTACCCTCCTTGATATTGTTCTTGTCTGACAAAAGAGCAACGGAAACGGTTTCATCTTCAAGGTTCTGAGCCATACCAAAGCTGCCGTCCTCGAATTCAAGAAGCTCGCTTGCCATACATTCTCTGATGCCGTAAACTCGTGCGATACCGTCACCTACAAGGATAACCGTACCTGTTTCACGCATTTCAATACGTGATTTATAATTTTTAATCTGAGCTTTAATAATTCCGCTTATTTCTTCGGGTTTTCCACTCATCTGCCAATCACTTCCTTTACTTCGTGCAGGGATTTACGCAAGCTGCCGTCAATAATCCTGCCCTCTGTTTCGATAATTATTCCGCCCATAATAGCGGGGTCAACAACACATTCTGTTACAACGCCCTTTTTAAGGGATTTTTCCAGCTTTTTGCGTATGCTGTCCTTTTCTTCCTGTGTAAGTGCAACTGCACTTGTGATTTTCGCAATGGCAACATTATGCGATGCGTCCAGAAGCTTGAAGAATTCTCCTGCACATTGGCTGAACAGCTTTATTCTGCCCTTTTCGCAGAGCAGCTGGAGAAACATAACGATATACTGAGGAAAAGCCTTTGAAAAAGCCTCCTCAACAGCCGTCAGTCTTTCCGAAAGAGGTACGCCGGGGCATATGAGAAATTCCATATATTCGGGATTTTCGTTGAAAACTTCCAGAATATTTCTGAGATGTTCTGCATACTCGTCCCTTGCATTTTCTTCACAGGCAATTTCAAAAAGGGCTTCTGCATATTCTCTACTTATTTCCGTCATTCTTCGTCACCTATTCCTGCAATAAAGGAGTTTATCATCTCGTGGTGATCCTGCATATTGATTTCTCTGCCGAGAATTTTCTCGGTAAGAGCAGTAGATACATCAACGATTTCACGCTTGATATCTTCCTCAGCACTGCGGCGTTCAAGTTCTGCGGCATTCTGTGCCTGACGGATAATACTTTCTGCATTGCTTCTTGCCTCGGCAACAATTCTGTTGCTGTGGTTTTTAGCGTCCTCAGATGCCTCTTTGATGATATTGTCGGCAGTTTCCTCGGCATTGCGGAGTTTTTCCTCCCATGCCAGCTTGTTTTCTTCTGCCTCAGCCACAGATTTATCAGCGGCTTCATATTTGCTGTCGAGAGTTTTCTGACGCTGTTCAAGAACATTCTGAACAGGTTTGAACAAAAGCTTTTTCAATATCAGAAAGAGAATAGTGAGGTTTGCAAGGGAGATTACAATTTGCCAGAAATTGACTGAAATTACATCTAATGACTGCATTTAATCAACCTCAAATTCTATTACTTTATAGTTTCCATAAGAATATCAACAAGTCTGCCGGGAGCAACGAAGATAAGCAGAATTGCGATAACGAGGGCATAAAGACCTGTTGTTTCCGCAACAGCACAACCCATGAGCATAGTTGTAGTTACAGAGCCTTTACATTCGGGCTGTCTGCCGATAGCTTCACAAGCCTTAGCTACAGCGTTACCTTCACCGATTCCGGGTCCGATACCTGCGATCATAGCCACACCTGCACCCAATGCACAGCTTCCGAGAATAATACCAATTGCCAGTTCTAACATTTTAAATTCCTCCAATTATATAGTTGATTTTTTTGCTTTGCGTCTGAAATACTCATCAGCAGGGAAAGCACCTGCAACATAGAGCATAGTCAGCATTGCAAAGATATAAGCCTGAAGCACTCCGCTGAAAACATCGAAATAAATCGAAAGCACAGCAGGAATACCTATCTGAAAGAGTGGAAATTCGCCCAGAAAACCGGGGAGTTTTCCAAGTACCATTGATGAGAGTCCTTGTAATCCCACCGCAAGCAGTACAGAAATTACAGAGCCTGAAAGGACGTTTCCGTAGTGACGGAATGCCATAGATACAGGTGTTGCAAATTCGCTTATGATGTTGAGAGGTGCGAGAAACGGCACAGGTTCGCCGAAACTCTTTGCATACACCACAGGACCGCATTTCATCTTATAATAAGTTATAAGGAAAAATACGAGTATTGCCCAGCCTGCTGTAACATTTACATCTGATGTCGGAGCATAAAGTCCGAACAATGCCAGTAAACTTGAAAAAGCGGAAAGTGAAAGTATTGCCGCTATAAATGGGGCAAAACCGCTGAAATAATCGCCCATATTATCAATGACGAGTTTCTGTGCGTTTTCCACAATCCATTCAGCTATGTGCTGACGCTTTGTATCAGCTTTTTCTTTCAAGCCGTGGGTGAGGAAAAGACACAATCCCGTAATTGCAATCATAACAAGCCACGAGTGAATCTGTGATTCCGTAATGGGCAGATTTTGTATCGGCAAATTTATGGTGAAAAATATTTTCGCACCTGAAATTGCAATACCTTCGCTCTGGGGCGTTGTCAGAATTTTCAGCACAATGCCAAACACAATCGGGACAATCATCATCAAGATATAGAGGGTATCCAGAAGCCTGAATTTCTGTTTGTCATTCTCCATTGCTATTCTCCTTTCCGTTTGATATTTTTCTATCACGGACAGGAATAAGTAATATGGCTATCCGTGGAAAAAACAGGGGGATAATAGCTGCCGCAGGGTTTATAAAGGGCAGTAAAAAGGCAAGCAGAGCCGTTATAAGCAGCATAAGATTTCTCAGCATCTGCGACACTTTCATTAAAGTGGCAGCGTCTTTTTCATCTTTCTGCACAGCATTCTGAACGGTAATACCCATAAGCAGGAAGTTTACCACAGCCACAGCGGCACCTAAAATATTGCCGATGAGGACTTTATAGCTCCACATACCGATTATGAGGAAAACAGCTTCCATTAAAATGCTTAATATTATGGTAATGCCTGCGATATATCGGGTTTCTTTTGCAACAACCCCGTCAATTTTCGCCATAGGCTATCAATATCCTTTCTTTTTTATCACTATTTACTGAAACTTTTTCAGCATACGTTCTTATAATTATATCATTATTTATAGTATTTTGTCAAGTTATTTCACATCATTTTCAAGTAATTTTAGGCAATGTTTCAAAGGTAAATGCTTTGAGGGCATCTCTAAAAATCCTTTTGAGAAAAAATCTATGCACGACAGCTGCAAGGAGTGTCCGAGGCTGTTGAAAAAACTGAATTTCGTAACGAAATTGCGGACACAGCACGCTGTGTCCCTACAAAACATATCATCATAAAAAATGAACGGCAGGAAAAAATTCCACCGTTCCAAAAAGCTAACGGCTAAAGGCTGACAGCTAAAGGCTTTTTTAATTGCTAACAGCTTTTAAGGGCATCTCTAAAAATCCTTTTGAGAAAAAAAGCTATGCACGACAGCTGCAAGGAGTGTCCGAGGCTGTTGAAAAAACTGAATTTCGTAACGAAATTGCGGACACAGCACGCTGTGTCCCTACAAAACATATCATTATAAAATGAACGGCAGGAAAAAATTCCACCGTTCCAAAAAGCTAACGGCTAAAGGCTGACAGCTAAAGGCTTTTTTAATTGCTAACAGCTTTTAAGGGCATCTCTAAAAA
>JAFSBM010000004.1 GCA_017437285.1 Ruminococcus sp.
AGAGCATCTACACCCCAGCCACCATCAAGAAAGACTTTAATCTCCGCATCTATTGCAAATTGAAGAATCTGTTTTACATCTGTTATATTGACCATCTTATCATCTCCACAAATTCTTATTTATCGGTCTGTCCGATTTTCTACATTATACCACATTCACCCCGAAAAAGCAATACATACCCTGCTTGCAGGGCAAATAAATCACAGAAAGGAGGTATCGTCAGTGGCAAGAAAAGAGCTTAAAGCGACGGAGAAAACCGTATTGAAGCACTCCCGTGACGGCGTTCTCGAGCAAAATCTTGCAGACGGCTCGGCTAAAAAGGTCAGTAAGAAAGCCGAAGAAGCCGTGCTGAAAGCAGAAGGTGTTGCAGACGAACGCTTTGACAAGCTGAAAGCGGCGGGTCTTGTGGTCGAAGATGTGAAGAAGCCTGACCATCGCAAGTTGCAATTTGGACGGAACAATCCCGATAACACTTGGGCGGAATCGGTTTACGGAAACAAACCGACAGAACAGACCTCTTTCGTTTCTGATGAACATTATCAGAACTCAGAAACATCAGTACCCGTTACTCAGAGGGAGCTTGCTGAACCGGAGCATAGCACACTAGGAAGCGAGAGCATTACTCCAAAGGAACAAAGGAAGTTTTCATTCAAATCCGATGAAAAGTATCAACTTTCCGAAACCTTTATCCCCGTTACTGCGGAAGAATTTGCAGAAATGGGACAGACTTCAATCAAAGACGAGGAATTGAAACCGAAATCAAAGCTCAGCTTCAAGAGTGAAGATGAGTATGTCAATTCCGAAGAAGGTATTGAAATTGACGGTGCAGAATTTGTCGGTCAGAAGGCTGAGGAAAAAGCGGAAAGTAAGTTAAAGGAAAAGAAAACCCGAAAAGGCTTGAAAGACCGTTCTTCTGCTGCCGAGAAGCTGACCGACAAGGATGGGAATTCCGTTCTTTGCTTTGATGTTAATGCTGCTACCGATAGAAAGCTCACTCACGGTGAGAAAAAGATGAAAAGGCGGATACGCAAGGACGAGAAAAGAGTTTTCAAACTCCAGAAACGGCTTGACAAGGCAGAGAATAATCTCCCTCATCAGCGAGTATTCCACGTCCGTAAGGAATGGAACTCCGAAAAGCAGAAAATGCAGAGGAAACTCAGACTTGAAAAAGAGGTAAAACCTCTCCCAAAGCCGAATATCGTCCAAAAGGGTGTTCAGGGTGCAAAACACGCTGTAACAACTACTGTTTCGGGTATCGCTCATCAGCAAATCAGCAAGTATGAGGACGACAATCAAACTCTGAAAGCGGCACACGGCACAGAAAAAGTAGCGGAGTCGGCTCTGCGTTTCGCTTCAAACAAGGTCAAGACTACAAATCAGAAGCTAAAGGAAAAGCCTTATAAAAAGGCTTCCAAGCTGAAATTTGATAGCGAAAATGCTCACAAGAAGTTAAATCAGCATAAAGTCGCTCTTGAACACAAGACCGAACAGCAGTCCAAAAAGGAAGCGAAGAAAGATGCTAAGAAGGCTCTCAAAAAATCACAGCAGAAGATAAATCAGAAGAATGCCGCCAAAACAGCAACGAAAGGTGCTTCAAAGGCAGGTAAAAA
Organism: Ruminococcus sp.; assembly: GCA_017437285.1. Lineage (GTDB taxonomy): Bacteria > Bacillota > Clostridia > Oscillospirales > Ruminococcaceae > Ruminococcus. The sequence goes on from JAFSBM010000004.1 coordinate 1,611, forward strand.
GGCTGGCGAAGCAGCAAAAGATGTCGGACAGATTATCGTAAAGGCAGTTGCCAACAACAAAGTGGTGATAATCATCTTGGTTATATTCCTCTTGCTTTTTGGTTTGCTGTTTACTCTCGGCTCGTCAACTTTTACTTCTCTTGGTGATACGGGAACAATGGTAATCGCTTCTTCCTACACATCGGACGAGGAAGATATTTATGCGGCAAACGACTATATGAACGCTCTTGAAAATAACCTAAACTACGAAATCAGCAATATCCCGAATGTCTATGTTGGTTGGAATGAGTATAACTACTACATTGACCCCATAGGACACGACCCATACGCTCTCATATCCTATCTGACAGCTATGGAAATCAACTTTGACTATGATGCGGATACTCAGGCAAGAATTCAGGAGCTTTTCAATGCGTTATACACGCTTGAAGTAGAGTCTGTTCACGAAGTACGTTCTTATCAGTACACCACAACTGATGAAGAAGGAAATGAAGTAATTGTAACCGTGTATTACGACTACTATATCTTGAATGTTACGCTGACAGCTAACGATTGGGATAGCGTGGTTAAGCCGAAGCTCGAAGCGGCAGGCGTTTACGACGTATATCTGCTGTTACAGGAAACACAAGGCAACAAGCCGGATTTATTCTAAAGGAGGAGATAATTTGCCTACACCACTTGAAAAAACTGAGGCATTGCTTGAAAAAGCTATTGCCGACTTGGAGAGTATCCGAGCAAAGAAAGCAGATATTCTTGAAAAAGAAAAGCAAGGTATCGCTCGTGTAAGCTCTCTGGAAAACACTCGTATTTTACAGCTTGTAAATTTGAGTAAGATTGACAGTTCCCAGCTTAAAGCTATGCTTATGGCTGAACAGCCGAAGCCTGTCGAACAGGTTGTAAATACTGAAACTACAAATTTCGTTACAGAAAGGATTACAGAAGATGAAGAAGATGAGTAAAATTCTTTGCTCCGTACTTGTGATGTGCGGAGCTTTTTCAATGTCTGCGATGAGCGTTTACGCTACGGGAGATATTCTCATTGATGAGCCGATAGAGATGGAAGAAGCGGTTACAACCATTGTTTCGTCAGAGGTTATCGAAAGCGGCGAACTTCCCGTTATTTCTGAGGACAAGGTTATTGAAAAGCCCAAGCCTGAGATAACTATTCCCGAACAGGATACTTCCGACGATACCGCAGAAACGACTGTCACACAGGAAAGTGAAGCTCCTACGCTCGGACTTCCCGAAGGAAACGCAACTATTATCGAAGATGTGTCGGCAGATGTGGTTGACCGTCAGTTTATCGCTATTCAGAGTAAGAACGGAAACACATTCTATATCGTAATCGACAAGGACAGCAAGGGCAAGGAAAATGTGTACTTTATGAACTTGGTTGATGAATACGATATGCTCGCTTTTGCAGAGGATTTTCCCGAAGGCGTAACCGTTGAAACTCCTAACGGCGAACAGGTAGAGCCTGTTACAGACGCAGAAGGCAATATTATTGAAAATCCCGATGATACCTCAGAGGGAGAAAAGGACGATAAGAGCGAGAAAAACGAGGGCGAAGGCGGTGGAAACAGCACGCTTCTTATTCTCGTAGGCGTTCTCGCTCTTGCAGGTGGCGGTGCTTTCTACTACTTTAAGGTTTACAAGGCAAAGCCGAAAGCTCCGAAGCAGTCCCTTTACGATGAGGACGAGGAGGAATCCGAGGAAGAAACCGTAAACGAAGATGTTGACGAGGAAACTTCCGACGACGATGAGAAATAATCCTCACAAGCCTGAGAAATCAGGCTTGGTACATATTGCTTTTTCAAGGTCGGTATGGTATAATTAAGGTATTATAACGATATGCGAGGAATTGAAATGAGCGACAGACTTGCACTTGACCGTGCAACATATAAGAAGATAAAAGGTTTCGACCGAAATCAAATGGAGCAGTTCTTGGCTGATATTTATGCCAATGCTGCCGAAGATGTAGCTGAAAACAATGCTGTTTCTCTTGATATGGATAAGCTCCGTAAGGAAATTGGAGAAATTAAGGGCGTTGGTGAGAGCCGTTTGAATGAGATTATGACTGTTATTGAAAAACAATTACATAAGGGAGCGTAAAATGGAAATTCCAGAGTGCCTAAAAAAATACACAACAAAACCAAGTGATTGCCCAAAGTATGATGAGAACAATCCAGATTATAGATGCAGTGTTGACTATGATAAAAGTAAGTATCGTATAAACAAGGCTTTACAAGAATCAAAAAACAAAACAGTTCCACCATCAACAATCTGCGGATATATAAATGAATTTTTATCTCTTATGGGGATAAATAGCCAAGCAGTTATGATAAATGGATTAGATATCCTAATGACAATAAATTATGAACATATCAAGCGGTTATACAAGCTCAACGAACAATCTGATATTATTTGGTTACGTTTCACAAAAGATGGATATTGCGGTACAATCGGTTCCTCTAACGATATAAACTACTCTTATGATACTAATTCAGGAAAAATCATCAAGGCTATAAATAAGGAGTGGAACAATTTTATCATTATTATCGTACCTATACCCGGTATAAAAAACAGAAAACAACGGCTGTTGATTGAACATATGATAGGATATTATTTGAGTGATAATAAAAATGTTCCTATTATTGATTATTATTCGCATTTTTTGGGAAAGTAAAATTGCATACTTTACATAAGAGCTTACCACACGGTAGGCTCTTTTTATTTCAAATCGAAAGGAATGATTTAGTATGCAGTTAGTGATTGCAGAAAAGCCAAGTGTCGGGGTGGCACTGGCGAAGGCTCTCGGTGTAACCGACAAGAAGGACGGATATATTGAGGGCAACGGATATATCGTGTCTTGGTGTGTGGGACATCTTGTTTCCCTTGCAAATGCCGATATGTACGACGAAAAGTTCAAGAAGTGGGATATTGCAGACCTCCCAATTATCCCCGACGAGTGGCAGTTCATCATTGCTGAGGACAAGAACAAGCAGTTCGGTATTCTCCGTCAGCTTATGGGGGATAACCGAGTGAGCGAGGTTGTGAACGCTTGCGACGCAGGTCGTGAGGGTGAGCTTATCTTCCGTCTTGTGTATAACAAGGCTCTCTGTAATAAGCCTATTAAGCGGCTCTGGATTTCTTCAATGGAAGAAAAGGCTATCCGTGACGGCTTTTCTAATCTCAGGGACGGTAAAGAGTACGAAAACCTCTATCAGTCGGCTCTCTGTCGTGCAAAAGCGGATTGGATTGTGGGTATCAATGCCACAAGACTTTTCTCCAAGCTCTACAACAGAACGCTGAATGTAGGCAGGGTTCAGACACCTACTCTTGCAATGCTCTACGAGCGTGAGAACAGTATCAGTAATTTTCAGAAGGAAAAGTATTTCAATGTCCATCTGAAATCTGTCGGTCTTGACGCAATACACGAAAAGGTCAAGGAACAGGGCGAAGCCGAGAATATCCGTAGAGATTGCGACGGCAAGGAAGCTATCGTAAAGTCGGTAAAGACGGAAAGAAAGACTGTAAATCCCCCTCATCTTTACGACCTTACTACTCTCCAGAGAGAAGCAAACAGACTTTATGGCTTCACGGCTCAGCAGACCCTCGACTATACGCAATCGCTCTATGAAATGAAGCTCGTAACCTATCCGAGAACGGACAGCCAGTATATTACTGACGATATGAGCGATACCGCAAAGAATATCGCTGAGTCCGTTGCCGGAAAACTTCCTCATTTCAGCAGCATTGTTATTGCTCCCGAAACCAAGCGAGTGATTAACAATAAGAAGGTCAGCGACCATCACGCCATTATTCCGACAGCGGAAGTAAGCAGCACAGACCTCAATTCTGTTCCTGACGGAGAAAGAAAAATCCTCTACCTCATCGCAAATCGCCTTCTTTGTGCGACAAATGAGCCATATATATATGAAACCGTTACGGCTGAAATCAGTTGTAGCGGTTATTCTTTTGTCGCAAAGGGCAGAAATGTCATTTCTGAGGGTTGGAAAGCCATCGAAAAGGCGTTCAGAGATTTTCAGAAGTGCAAGGACGATACCGAGGAGGAAGAAGAAACCCTCTCCCTCACCGAAGGTCAGGTTATTGAAAGACCCGTTTCCGAGGTAAGCGAACACTTCACACAGCCTCCGAAGCACTTTACGGAAGACACGCTTCTTTCTGCTATGGAACGTGCAGGAACGGACGAAATCACTGAAGAAGTTGAGCGTTCGGGACTTGGTACTCCCGCTACAAGAGCAAGTATCATTGAAAAACTCACAAAGTCAGGATTTATCAAGCGTGAAAATAAAAATCTTGTCGTTACCGATAACGGCACAGACCTCATTTCCGTAATGCCCGATATTATCAAGTCGGCTTCTATGACGGCTGATTGGGAAAATGCTCTCTCCCTTATGGCTCATGGCAAGTTCACATCACAGCAGTTTATGGTGGATATTGAAAAGCTCGTTGATGATATTATCGCCGTTGCAAAGGAAAGCGTTGATGAAAGCAAGGTGTCAAGAAACGGCGGAGAGATTATCGGCACTTGTCCGAGATGCGGTAAGAATGTTGTCGTAACTCCGAAGGCGTACTCCTGCGAGGACAGAAACTGCGGTTTTGTTATCTGGAAGAACGACAAATTCTTTGAAAAGGCAAGAAAGCCACTCACAAAGGAAATGGCAACAAGCCTTATAAAGAACGGCAAGATTGCTGTCAAGGGACTTTATTCCGAGAAGTCAGGAAGGAACTACGATGCAACGGTTTGTCTTGACGATACAGGCAAGTATGTAAACTACAAGCTTGAATTTGCTCCGAAGAAGAAAAAGAAGTAAGAAAGGTAGGTACAAATGCCCGAAATTGAAAAGGAAAAATCAATCATACCTCTGTATAAGGAAGATATGATGACCGCCAAAGAAAACGGTGAAATGGCTGATTGGCGAATGAGTTTCAAGGAGAACTGCAACTGTGCAAAGGCTATTGATAAGGCTTTGAACGAGAATTACGCAGATAATCGCCTTGATACAGACAAGGCTCTTGATGCCGTCCTCGCTGAGTATAGTGCAGAGCGTGTAACTCACGTTCTTGCGGCTCAGGTGGTCAATCACGATTGGGACGGTCGTTATCACAATGATGTAAAGGCTTGGGCAAAGGAACAGACAAAAGAGCTGTCTACCGAATTTATGGAAGATAGCCGTGATTATTACCTTAACGCCCACCCCATTCTCATTGACGGTCTTGCAACAAAGGTAATGCAGAGAGAAAAGGAACTTGAAAAAACAACTCCCGAAGTAAAGGCGGAAACCGATGTTACAGAGCCGCCTAAGACCTTCACAAAGTCAAAAGACAAGGTAAAGGAAATCACAGACAAGCTCGAAAACGGTATCAAGGAGCTGTTTGAGGGCGAAAAGTTCAAGGAATACCTTGATACAATGTCGAAGTTCCACAACTATTCTTTCAATAATACAATGCTCATAGCTATGCAGAAGCCTGACGCCACTTTGGTTGCAGGCTTCAATTCTTGGAAGAACAAGTTTGAAAGAAATGTCAACAAAGGCGAAAAAGGTATTCAGATTTTTGCTCCTGCCCCCTACAAAATCAAGAAGGAGCAGACCAAACTCGACCCTGACACCGATTTGCCCGTTCTCGGCAAGGACGGAAAGCCGATTACCGAGGAAGTTGAGGTTACAATCCCTGCTTTCAAGGTTGTAAGCGTATTCGATGTGTCGCAGACAAGCGGTAAGGAACTTCCTACGCTCGGAGCTGACGAATTAAGCGGCAATGTAAAGGACTATGAAAAGTTCTTTAATGCCGTTCGTGAAGCTTCTCCCGTCCCTATCAAATTTGCAGAGATTGACGGAACGGCAAAAGGTTTTTATCATCACGAGGACAAGGCGATTACCATTAAGGAGAATATGTCTGAGGTACAGACCATTAAGACTGCTATTCACGAAATCGCCCACGCCAAACTCCACGACCGTGATTTGAAGAAATCTGATATAGAGAAGCCAAAGGACAGAAGTACAGAGGAAGTTGAAGCGGAAAGTATCGCATATACCGTATGTCAGCATTTCGGAATTGATACTTCCGATTACAGCTTTGCTTATGTCGCTTCTTGGGGAACCGGCAAGGATACACCTGAACTGAAGGCTTCGCTTGAAACTATCCGTTCGACAGCTTCGGAGCTTATCACTACCATTTCCGAAAAGTATCTCGGACTTGAAAAGGATAAGACGCAGGAGCAGACAGCCGAGAAATCTGAAAAGTCGAATATCATCGGCAATACAGCCTATGCAGATATTGAAGATAAGCAGTATTTCCGTTTAAAGTCAAGTACGGCTGAAAAGGTCGCTGAAAAACTCACAGAGCAGAATGTACCGTTCAGCGGTAGAATTAACGGAGATAAAACCACTCTCACCATCGGCAAGGCGGATGTAGACAGCTACAAGGCGATTATTGCCGAGGTTACGGGAAAAGCAAAGGAAACTCCCGAACAGGAACAGACAAAGGCTGAGCCTGAACAGAATACTCCGAAGCCTAAAAAGAATAATATCATCGGAAATACGGCATATACGGACATTCCCGATAAGAGTTATGCAAAGCTCGGTACAGAAAAGGCTCTTGCTGTTGCAGATATTCTCGATAAGCAGGGCGTGAAGTTCAGCGGACGAACTGACGGCGACAAAACCACTCTCACTATTTCAAAGGCAGATATGCCGAAGTATAAGGAAGCACTTGCTTCTGTCAACAAGGCATTATCACCCCAGAAAACAGAAGAAAAGGCAGCCGAACAGCCCAAGGAACGCTCGAAGCTCTACACTCAGTCTTTTGATTATGCTCAGGAACACGGCGAGTTCAAGGAATTTCAAGCAAGCCACAAGGACAATATGAGTTGTCTTTGGGATATTAAGGCTACGGCTGAAATCTATGCCATCGAAGGTAGGCTTGACGATTTTCTCAAAGACCTTACCGAGAAACACGGTGTTGAGCGACCTCTGTATGTTCTTTCAAGAACGATTCAGGAGGTTGACGATATGCGTTTCTCTCCCGAAGCAAGGCAGATTGCCAATAAGTTCGACTATCCCGACAGGGACAGCGTTCATTCCTTTACCCACCTTTATGTAACGGACATCAAGCCGTCTGTTATCGACAGTATAGTGTATAAACTGAATGAAATGCAGCAGGGACTTGAAAAAGCTCCCGAAATTCAGGAATACACGGGCAAGCTCCCCGACAGCAAGATTACCATTGAGGAACGTAATGCCTACGGTTACGACAGTAACGAGCTTCTTCCTCTGACCGCAGAAAAGGCTCTGGAGTTCTTCGATAACGATACAGTTTCCGTTTATCTTCTCTATCCCGACGGTACAGAGGGACAGGCAAACGACCGTTCCGACATTGAAAACCACAACGGAATTTTCGGTGTAGAAACTGATGAGTGGTTACGCTATCAGGCATTTCAGGAGCGTATGGATAAACTTGCAACCGAGGAACCGTCAAAGGAGGCTCTGCTTCTGAACGGAAAGGAATGTGCCGCCGGTATCTATCAGCTCAAAGATGTTCCCGAAAACAGGGACTTGCACTTTGCGGGTGCTGAATATCTGGACAAAAAAGGTATTACTCCCCACAGAGATAACTACACGCTTGTTTACACTTTCCCCGTAAATCCAGAAGATTTACAGGATAAAATCGGTTTTCTCAACGATGTTTACCACAAGTTCAATACCGACCACCCGAAAGATTTTGAGGGACATTCACTTTCAGTAAGTGATGTAGTCGTTATTCAGCATAATGGCGAATTGTCAGCACACTTTGTTGACAGTTGGGGTTACAAGGAACTTGAAAACTTCGGAGCTGTAAGAGAAAATCCGCTTAAAGCCATTGAAGATACCGTTGAACAGAACGACAACAGCTTTGACGGTATTATCAACAACGCACCTTCTATGGACGAACTTGAAGAAAAGGCTTCAAGAGGTGAGCTTGTATCTGTTATGGATATGGCAAATGCTACAAAAGCTGATAAGGAAAAGGCAAAACAGGCTAAACAGCCTGATAAAAAGCGTTCTATCAGAGGCTATTTGAAGGACGCTTCTGAAAAGCCAAAGGAACAGCCGAAAGAAAAGACAAAGGAAAAAGAGAAAGGAGTTGAACTCTAATGGAGTTTTCCGTAGCTGAGATTAACTTTATCTGTATTGTCAAGGGCGATAACCGCAAGGACACCATCAATAATATTTTTGACGTCCTCCCTGACCTTGAAGATAAGGAAATGATAGAGATTGCCGAAACAGTAATCGGTAAGCTCGAAAGTATCTCCGACAGCGAATATGACGAGTTCGCTTTTGAAGATAATTACGCAGATTAAACCACAATGCCCCTGCTTTTAAGCAGGGGCAAACATTTTAAGGAGGAAATATCCAATGTTTTTAACAAAACCTATTACACCACCTATTATCAGAAAAGAGTTCGACGCTTCTAAATACAGAGGTGTTGATAATGCTGACATCAAGGTAATTCACCTTGCTTTGCAGAACGGTGAGAAACTCACAATCGACCGCTACGGTCATATCTATACCGGCGATGGCAGATGGATTGCCGACGGTATAGAGCGTGGGTAAGAAATCTTTAAAAAAGCTATTGACTTTTACACTTTAAAGCGTTATTATAGAAAAGGAGGAAGAAATGTCTACAAAACTTCAAGAGTATCAGGCTCGGTTGAATGAAAGTACAGAACGGCTTTGGAAGGACAGCCACGAATATATGTCGCTGCTCCGAACATCATCAAGGCTCTACAAGTACAGCTTCAAAGACCAAGTTCTAATACATTCACAGCGACCTGACGCAGTAGCTTGTGCCGAATACGACACTTGGGGACGTGAGGATATTACAAACCGATATGTCAAGCGTGGCAGTAAGGGTATCGCCCTCATCGCAGATGATAACGGCAAGGCAAGACTCAGATATGTCTTTGATTTCTCCGATACGGCGGCAAGGGACGAACGCTCGAAAACACCGTTTTTCTGGAGCGTAACTCCCGAAAATGAAAATGCTGTTCTGAAACAGCTCGGAACAAACGCAGTTACTCTTGACACGGCAATACTTGAAAAGGCTCGTGAGCTTGCGAGAAATTACTCAGGTGATTATCTTCACGACCTTATGAGAGAAACCGACGGCACATTCCTTGACGAACTTGATGAACTGAATGTGCGGTCAAGATTTGAAAGTCTGCTTGAAACAAGTATCGCATATACCGTCCTTACAAGGTGCGGATATGAAGCGGATATGTATATCGAAGCAGACGATTTCCGAGGAATACACGAGTTCAACAGCATTGAAACTATGTCAATTCTCGGCAACGCTACAAGCGATTTGTCGGAACAGATTTTAAGAAACATTGAGCGAACGCTCAAAATCGAAAGGAGTAAGGAAAATGACCGAAGCATTACCGAAAACAATGACCGAGAACGGAATTCAGTACACTCTGGACGAGAGGACGCAGACCTATCTTCCCGACTTGGAACTTCCGCAGCAGAAGGAAATCGGGAAATACGGACTGATGAGAAGAACCTACCTGATGAACAACAGGAAAGGGACTTATCAGGCAATGCTCCTGAAAGGAACGCTCAACAGCCACTTGGCGGAGATAGACGAAACAGCGAACCGCAGGCTCTCGGAAATCCTTCCGAAAATGGCGAAAGAAGTGGGAGCGACCGAGGAACTGAAAGCGACAAACCAGATGGCTTGGGTGGGAATGATGAACACTCTGAAATCTCAGGCAGAGGAAATGATAATCAGCGAACTGATTTACAGCTAAATGAAAACGAAGCAGTATCGGAAACAATTTCTGATACTGCTTTTTCTATGTCCGAAGAAAAAGTGCTTGCTGTTATCAATCATTACGATGAAATGAATGTAAGCAAGCAGGAAACTCTTGATTTCTTCCTTGAAAACGAGGACGGAACACGCAGAGCCGACTTCATAAAGGCGGCATACGGACATCGTGCGGTAGAATTTGAGCTTGACGGCGAACTTCTCGGATACAGAAAGCACGGCGATGGACTTGAAATGTGGGAAGGCTCTCCCGAAAACTCCACTAAGTTCTCTTGGGATGTTATTCAGGAGCTTACTGCAAGCCTTATAGACAGACACGAGTTTATCGACCTCCCTGACTTTTTTGATATTGAGCCTGAAACCCCGGAAATGGGCGGTTATGACGAGCCTATGCAGTTATCCCTTTTCGGAGATTTTGACGACGAGCCTGTTCTCCCCGCCGATAATTCCGACTTTGATTATTCTCCTGCAAGTGTCTTTACTCAGGATATGATTGACTATGTACTCCGTGCAGGAAGCAACGAGCCACACAGCTTGGAACGAATTGTCGCACAGTTTGAGAAAAACAAGGGCATTGAAAGCAATGTCGAGTTTCTCCGTAAGGAGTTCGGTACAGACGGCAGAGGTTTTCTCTATGAAAGTCCTGACGGTCTGGATAAGGCAAGATTTTCAGCTTGGTACGACAAAGACGGTATCACTATCGGTATGGGAGAAACTGCATTTAATCGTTACGGAAGTGTTTCTATGACTTGGGAACAGGTTTCCGAGCGTATCAGTGAACTTCTAAACGAAGGCAGATTTGCTACACAAGACATTCTTAAATCAGCAGAGCCATACGACCGCAAACAGCTTGCGGATAAGCTTTGGTATCTTCATCAGGACGTAGAGGTTGAATATTTTATTCCTGATTATTTCTTCATCGGTGGTTTTGATGTTAGTACAGACAAGATTGCCGAAGCATTACAGGGTGAAAAGCCTGTGCAGGAAATGATTGACGGAATGAAAGCCCTCATAAAGCAGTATGAAGCTGACCGGAATGTTCTCCGTTTTCATTTCCACAACCTCCCTGAAATGCTTGAAAAGCTTGAAGATAGACAGCTTGACAGGGTGAAATTCTCCGCAGAGCCGTCCTTTACAGTTAAACACAAGTATTTCATAACCGAAGATGAAAAGAACAAGCTTGTAGCATCGGGCAGTAATGTTGCAGGCGGCAAGAAAAGAATTGCAAAGTTTTTCAAAGAACCGCACACAGCAAAGGAAAAGGCTGATTTCCTCAAAAATGAGTACGGTATCGGCGGTAGCGGTCGTAGCGGATACAACACTTGGCACGACTCAAAGGGACTTGTGCTTAAAAAGGGCAACCTTTCAAATCCCGACGCAGAAGTTACAATGAAGTGGAACGAGGTTGCAGAGCGTGTTTCAAAGCTTGTGGCACAAAACAAATTCATTACTCAGAGCGATATAGACTCGGAAATACGATATGCCAAGAGAGTAATTGCCAACGCTTCGGACAATCCGCTTGAAGAACAGAGTATTAAACAGGCAAAGGCAGTCCTTGAAGAATATGGCATAGAGCTTGAAGAAAAGTCTGAGCCTGCACCTGAGCCAACGGAAGAAATCGTTTCGGAATTGGCTGAGGAAATTGAGGAATACAATGACGATGATGAAATCAAACTCAAAGTCGGTGATGTAATTGAGCTTGACGATGGTGTATTTGAGATAACTGAAATTTCAGACAGTATTGACGATACAAAATATCAGCTCCGTGACCTCGGTAGCATTTACCCTATCTTCCGTGTTATGTACGAAACTGAGATATACGAGAACGGCTTTTCCCTTGTTGATGAAGCTCCCGAAAAGGAAAGCTTAATCAATGGACCAGCACCCAATATCTCGGAAGTGCCTGAGCTGAACGGCGAAAAGCACGATTTTACAATCACAGACGAAAACCTCGGTGTCGGCGGTGCAAAGTCAAAGTTCAAGGCAAATGTAGAAGCTATCAAGCTTTTGAACGAGCTTGAATTTGAGAACAGACGGGCAACTCCCGAAGAACAGGAAATTCTCTCCCGATATGTCGGCTGGGGCGGTCTTTCTCAGGTGTTTGACGAAAACAATTCAGCGTGGTCAAGTGAGTTTACAGAACTTTACACGCTCCTTTCCCCCGATGAATATGAAAATGCAAAGGCTTCTACGCTGACCGCCTTCTATACCTCACCTACGGTTATAAACTTTATTTATGAAGGACTTGAAAATCTCGGTTTTAAAGGCGGTAATGTATTAGAGCCTGCAATGGGCGTGGGCAATTTCTTTGGAAGAATGCCCGAAGAAATGCGAAGCGGTAAGCTGTATGGCGTAGAGCTTGACAGCATTTCAGGCAGAATTGCAAAACAGCTTTATCAGAACGCAGATATTCAAGTAACAGGTTTTGAAAAGACCACATTCCCCGACAACTTCTTTGATGTTGCAGTAGGTAATGTTCCCTTCGGACAGTATAAGCTCGCTGAGAAGCGTTATGACAAGCTGGGTCTTAATATTCACGACCACTTCTTCGCAAAATCCCTTGACAAAGTTCGTGCAGGCGGTGTTGTGGCTTTCGTAACCTCAAAGGGTACGCTTGACAAAGCAAATCCGCAGTTCAGAAAGTACCTTGCTCAGAGAGCCGAGCTTCTTGGAGCAATAAGACTGCCGAACAACGCTTTCAAGGATAACGCAGGAACGGAAGTAACCTCGGATATTATCTTTCTTCAGAAGCGTGATAAAATGCTTGACATTGAGCCTGATTGGGTACACCTCGGTCAGACAGCGGACGGAGTTCCCGTAAACAAGTATTTTGAACAGCACCCCGAAATGATACTTGGCGAAATGAAACAGGGCGTGGAGTTCTCTATGTACGGCAATGCCGAAGAAACAGCTTGTGTTCCTATCGAGGGAACAAGTCTTAAAGAACAGCTCAAAGAAGCGATTGCAAACATTCAGGGTACTATTCCCGAAGTAGAACAGGAAAACACGGAAAAAGTTGCAGAGAGTATCCCTGCTGACCCGAATGTGCGTAACTTCTCCTATGCGGTCGTTGATGATAAGCTCTATTTCAGAGAAAACAGCCGTATGTTCCTCAAAGATGATTTGCCAAAGGCAACCGAGGAGCGTATCAAGGGAATGTGCGAGCTTCGTGATTGCGTAAGAACGCTGATTGACTATCAGCTCAACGAATACAGCGACTATGATATTCGCTCACAGCAGATGGAGCTTAACAGGGTTTATGACGATTTCACAAAGAAATACGGCTTAATTAACTCTGCGGGTAATTCAAGAGCATTTTCCGAGGACAGCTCATACTACCTTCTTTCTTCTCTTGAAGTTCTCAATGAGAACGGAGAGCTTGAACGCAAGGCGGATATGTTCACAAAGCGTACTATCAAGCAGAAAACACAGGTTACAAGCGTAGATACGGCTTCGGAAGCACTTGCGGTATCAATTTCTGAAAAGGCTCGTGTAGATATGCCGTTTATGGAACAGCTCACAGGCAAATCGGAAGAACAGCTTGTAAACGACCTTAAAGGCGTTATTTTCCGCAATCCTCAAAACAATCAGTGGGAAACCGCTGACGAATATCTTTCCGGCAATGTCCGTGAAAAGCTCGAATTTGCAAAGAAATCAGCAGAGGTATTCGATGAGGATTTAAGTGTGAATATATCGGCTCTTGAAAAGGCTATGCCGAAACCTCTTGAAGCAAGTGAAATTGATGTCAGACTTGGTGCTACTTGGCTTGATACCGATATAATCAAACAGTTTATGATTGAAACTCTCCAAGTTCCACGATACTTGCAGAATATGTTTGATGTGAATTTTTCAAAATACACATCTGAATGGAACATTGAAGGCAAGAATGTGGACAGAAGTAATGTAGCTGCCAATATGACCTACGGCTCGGCAAGAAAGAACGCTTACTCCATTATTGAAGATACGCTCAATCTTCGTGACGCACGAGTTTACGACCGAGTGGAACAGCCTGACGGAACGGTTAAATCCGTTCTGAACAAAAAGGAAACTATGATTGCACAGGAAAAACAGGAAGCTATCAAACAAGCGTTTAAGGATTGGATATTCAAAGATCCCGACCGCCGTGAAAAGCTCGTAAACAAGTACAACGAGATGTTCAACAGTTCCAGACCGAGAGAATACGACGGAAGTCATATCACTTTTTCGGGTATGTCCCCTGAAATTCAGCTCAGAACACATCAGCTCAACGCTATTGCACACACTATGTACGGCGGAAACACTTTGCTCGCTCACCAAGTGGGAGCGGGCAAAACCTTTGAAATGGTAGCTTCTGCTATGGAAAGCAAGCGACTTGGTTTATGTACTAAGTCGCTTTTTGTTGTGCCAAATCACCTTACAGAGCAGATGGGAGCAGAATTTTTAAGGCTCTATCCTGCCGCTAATATCCTTGTTGCAACGAAAAAGGACTTTGAAGCCAAAAACCGTAAGCGTTTATGCTCAAAGATTGCAACGGGAGATTACGACGCAGTTATCATCGGACATTCACAGCTTGAAAAGATACCTGTATCGGCTGAACGACAGGAACGAATGATACGCAGACAGATTAACGAAATTACCGAAGGTATTGAAACTCTCGGTAGGTCGCAAAGTGCAAGATTTTCAGTAAAACAGCTCGAAAAGACCAAGCGTAACCTTGAAGCAAAGCTTAAAAAGCTCATTGAAAATCCTCAGAGGGACGATGTTGTTACCTTTGAGGAACTCGGTATTGACAAGATGTTTGTGGACGAAGCTCACTCATTCAAAAATCTGTTTCTCTACACCAAAATGCGTAATGTAGCAGGTATTCAACAGACGGAGGCTCAGAAGTCGGCTGACCTCTATATGAAATGTCAGTATCTTGATGAAATCACGGGCGGTAAGGGTATCGTCTTTGCGACGGGAACTCCCGTCAGCAACAGTATGACAGAACTTTACACGATGATGAGATACTTGCAGGCTGACAAGCTCAAAGAAATGGGTATGCACAATTTCGATGCTTGGGCGGCAAACTTCGGTGAAGCTGTTACAGCGATTGAGCTTGCTCCCGAGGGCTATACTTTAGTAGGACGATAAATAATGCGTTCCTAAATTGAAAATAGGTTATCAAAGTCGGTTGCAGAATTTCAAAAAATATTTTTTTGATTCTTTGAAAAACAGTTCCGCTTTGTATCCCTATTTTCTCCTATTGGTAGAGGGAGTAATACTTTTAATACCAAAACAGATTACATAAAGAAAGGAGGATAAGAGAATGTCAAGGACTTCAAAGATTACAGCACTCTATGAGCGTTTATCAAGAGATGATGACCTCAATGGTGAGTCAAATTCAATCACCAACCAAAAGAAATACTTGGAAGATTATGCTCGCAGAAATGGGTTCACGAATATTCGCCATTTTACTGACGATGGTTTTTCGGGTGTGAATTTCAATCGTCCGAGTTTTCAAGAACTGATTAAGGAAGTAGAAGCAGGAAATGTCGCAACGATTATTGTTAAGGATATGAGCCGATTAGGACGAAACTATCTGCAAGTCGGCTTTTATACGGAAGTTCTGTTCCCACAGAAAGATGTCCGTTTTCTTGCAATAAACAACAGTATTGACAGCAACAATGCTTCGGATAATGACTTTGCCCCGTTTTTGAATATAATGAACGAGTGGTATGCCAAAGACACAAGCAATAAAATCAAGGCTGTATTTGATGCCCGTATGAAAGACGGAAAGCGATGTAGCGGTTCTATTCCCTATGGATATAACCGATTAGCAACCGACAAACAAACGCTTGTCGTTGACCCTGTGGCTTCTGAGGTGGTAAAGCGTATCTTTCTGCTTGCCAACGAGGGCAAAAGTCCGAGAGCAATCGCTGAATTGCTTACCGAAGAAAAGGTTTTAATTCCGGCAGCACACGCAAAGGAATATCACCCCGAACAGTATAATGGAACGAAGTTTTCAGACCCATATACTTGGGGAATGTCAACCATAAGAGCGATTTTGAGCAGACAGGAATATCTTGGTCATACTGTTTTGCGTAAGTCGGTCAGCACCAATTTCAAACTGCACAAAAGGAAAAATACCGATGAAGATGAACAGTATGTATTTTATAATACGCACGAGCCTATCATCTCGCAGGAACTTTGGGACAGCGTTCAGAAGCGAAAGAAACGAGCCAACAGAACAGCGGCAAGAGGAACGCACAGCAATCGTTTAAGCGGTTATCTGTTCTGTGCTGACTGTGGCAGAAGAATGACCTTGCAAACGCATTACAGTAAAAAAGACCGTTCGTTACAGTATTCTTACCGTTGCGGTGGGTATGCCAGCAGAGTAAACTCCTGCACTGCCCATTCGATTAGTGCTGATAATGTTGAAGCCTTGATATTATCGACTGTAAAACGATTATCAAGATTTGTTCTGAATGACGAAGAAGCCTTTGCAAAGGAACTTCAAGTATTGTGGAACGAAAAGCAGACAGAAAAGCCAAAGCACAATAAATCGGAGTTGCAGCGTTTTCAGAAGCGATACGATGAACTGTCAAAACTTATTCGTGGGTTGTATGAAAATCTTGTTTCGGGATTACTGCCCGAAAGACAGTACAAGCAACTAATGAAGCAGTATGATGATGAGCAGGCTGAACTGGAAACGAAAATTGAGGAAATGCAAAAGGAACTGACCGAAGAAAAGGCGAATACGGTTGATATTAAGCATTTCATTTCTTTGATACGCAAGTGCAAAGAGCCGACAGAAATTTCCGATTTGATGTTTGCCGAACTCATTGACAAGATTGTGGTTTATGAAGCAGAGGGTGTGGGAAAAGCAAGGACACAAAAGGTTGATATTTATTTCAACTATGTGGGGCAGGTCGATATTGCCTACACAGAAGAAGAACTTGCTGAAATCAAGGCACAGGAAGAACAGATTGAAATGGAACGACTGGCAAAACAGCGTGAGCGTGAAAAAGTTTACCGAGAGAAGCGAAAGGCGAAAAAACTCGCTGAAAACGGTGGAGAAATCGTAAAAGCAAAGGTATGCCCCCATTGTCAAAAGGAGTTTGTACCTACAAGCAACCGACAGATATTCTGTTCAAAGGATTGTTGCTATCAGGCAAGGCAAGACCAAAAGAAAGCCGACAGAGAAGCAGAAAAAGGAAATCATTATTATCGTCAGCGTGTCTGTGCTGTGTGTGGCAGTACCTACTGGCCTACACACAG